>NZ_JBSFNS010000113.1:0-25790 GCF_053587275.1 Amycolatopsis sp. NPDC003676 | reverse complement strand
GGGTGCTTGTCAAGGCGGGAAAGATGCCTTGACAAGCACCCCCGAACCGCAGGGACGCTTTATATCGGGGTGCGGGGGAGGGGCTGGGTGCACCTCGAGTTGGGTGCGCTGGTGCGGGTGGGTGGGTGGTGTGGGGGCCTGGTTGGTTAGGCGCGCTGGCTGCGGTTTCGGGTGGGGTTAGCGCCCAATGTGGCATTGGGGGCAGCGGCGGCGGCAGTGGTGGGCGGGTGGTCTGTGTAGGGCTCCTTGAGGGAGTCTGATTCCGTGAAGGGGCTCCTCACGAACGACGGCGGGTCGTGAGGGGAACCCTGAGGGAATCAGAGTTCCTCAGGGTGGCCCTCACGGAACGCTGGACCAGGTCGCAGGTTTTGTCTACGATTGTAGAATGACTTCCGCGTTTCCGGTCACTCGCACGCTTTCCCATCGGCCTGTCACGGGGCCTCCGGTGGTGCTGATTCATGGGTTCGCGTCTTCGGCCGCGTGCGATTGGCCCGCGGAGTACTGGGCTGATCCGTTGGCGGCCGCGGGGCGGGAGACGATCGTGGTGCATCTGCCTGGGCATCCTGGCGGGCCCAAGGTCAATGAGGCTGGGGAGGTCACCGCGACTCGGGTCGTGGACGCGTTGGCGGAGTGTGCGGGGGCGGAGGAGGTCGACGTCGTCGGGTATTCGCTCGGGGCGCGGCTCGCGTGGGATCTTGCTTCGCATCCCAAGGTTTCCGTGCGGCGGTTGGTGCTCGGTGGGTTGAGTCCGCAGGAGCCGTTCGCGGCGGTGGATCTCGTGGCCGCGCGCCAGGCTGTCCAAGGTGGACCGTCGCCGGACGATCCGTTGACTGGGGCGATTACTGCCATGGCGGCGGCGGGGGACGCTGGGTCGTTGTTGAATCTCGTCGAGGGGTTGGCTAGCGAGCCGTTCGATCCGGGGGCGGGGGTTCCGTCGGTGCCGACGTTGTTCCTCGCGGGGCGGCAGGACTTCATGGCGCACGGGATCGAGCAGTTGGTCGCGCGGGTGCCGGGGGCGCGGTTGCGGCAGGTCGCGGGGGATCACCGAGGGGCGTTGGTGGGGGTCGAGTTCCGGGAGGCGGTGTTCGACTTCCTCGGGGCGGAGACTGTCTGACGGGGGTGTCGAAATGGCCTCGGCGGCGCAGTCGTGCCAGCCTGGGGGCCATGACGACACCGGCGCAGCTCCGCAGAACCGCCCTGTCCTACCCGGAGACGGCCGAGCTCGACGTTGACGGCACGGTCGCGTTCACGGTGCAGGGCAAGGAATTCGCTGCCCTGCGACCGGACCGCCAGGTCGTGCTCCGGATGACTGCGTCCGATGCGGACGAGATGCGCGGGGAACACCCGACCGCGCGCCGGGTCGCGCGGGCCGGGTCCGGTTGCCGATCGGGGACCTCAACGGCCAGCAGCTCAACCACTGGGTGCGCCGGGCGTGGCTGGCCCGGGCGCCGAAGCGGTTGGCGGCTCCGGTGGCTGCTGCGGGGACGGCCGTGGCGGGGGAGGTCGGCGACTTGCCCAAGGCGATCGGGAGTCCGGCTACGCGGGCGTTGCACGGTGCGGGGATCACGACTTTGGCGCAGACGGCCGAATGGACCGACGCCGAACTGCTGGCGTTGCACGGCGTCGGTCCGAAGGCGGTGCGGCTGCTTCGGGAGGTGCAGGGCTGAGCCCTCAGCGGCGCAGTCGGGCGGCTGTGGCCAGGAGCGGCGTTAGTGCGGCGGTGGCTGCGGCCCCAAGTGGGGTGTCGGTGGCGAGGATCCATTTGACCGTCTTCATCGCCAGGGTCAGGACTTCACCGCCGCGTTCGCGCATTTCGGCTTCGAACCGTGCGACGGCGGTGGTGCTGTCGGTTTCGGACAGGTGTTTGACCAGGCTGGCGGCGTCGCGAATCGCTGCGCCTGCGCCCATTCCGGCGGTGGGCGGCGTGGCGTGGACGGCGTCGCCTAGAGCAGTGATTCGGCCGGTGGGCCAGGGGGCTAGGTCGGCCGATCGGGTGGAGGCGGCGTTGAAGCGGAAGGCGGCGACGCTGTCCGGATCGGCCTTCGCGATGACTTCGAGGGTGCGCTCGGCCCAGCGTCGGTTGCGGAACGTCTCCAGGATCGCGGTCTGCAGTTCGCCGCCCCGGAGAGCGCGCAAAGCGTCGGTTGCGGCAGATTCGGGGAGCATCGCGCCCCAGATGTAAGTGGGGCCAGTGGTGACGGACATCCGCAGTTCGGGCGCGTCGAGTGCGGCATTGCCGACCGGGTCCAGGAAACCGACGTACAGCGCGGCGCCGTGCGGGGCGATCGCGGTGCCGGAGCGCGAGCGCAAGCGTTCCTGTTCGGGGAGGCTGAGGTCTCGGCGGAGGGTGCGGCCGGAGAAACCTATGATGCCTACCGGACGGTTGGTCGGGCCGCCTGCGAGGTGCCGCGCGACTACCGAGTGGGCGCCGTCTGCGCCGACTACCAGGTCTGCTGAAACCGGGGCACCGTCGGAGAAGAGGACCTGCGGGCCGTCGTCGCTGACGTCGGAGACGGTGCGTCCCAGGTGCAGATCGTCGCCGACAGCTTCGGCCAGCAGGGTGCGCAGGGTGATTCGGTCGACGTCCACGCTGCCGCTGCCGCTCAGATCGGGGCCGTGTCCGAGGAGTCGGCCGCGGCGGTCCCAGAATGCGTCGCGTTCGCGGAGCCGCAGGGCCGAGCCCGACGCGAGCAGCCGTTGCATGATCTTTGGTTCGACCAGTTCTGCCAGCGCTGACTGTGCCCGGTCGTCCAAGGTGATGTGGTAACCGCCGGTCGCTGTTACGTCGGTGTCGCGGTCGAACACCGTCACTTCGAATCCTCGGCTGCGCAATCCCGCGCCCAACGCGAGACCGCCGATTCCGCCGCCGACCACCACTACCCGCATGCCTGACTGTCCTTCCGCTCTTTCTGGAACGGACCCCACCTTGCCCGGGGTAGTGGACATCGAGTGGCCAGTACATGATGGGACGATGGCGAACACCTCGCACCGGGCGCTCCGGCTGCTGTCACTGCTCGGCTCCGGACGGGTGTGGCCGCTGCGCGAACTCGCCGCGCGGCTCGAGGCCAGCGAGCGCACTGTCCGCCGCGACATCGAGACCCTGCGCGGACTCGACTACTCGATCGAAACCGTGCACGGTCCCGACGGCGGCTACCGGCTCGGTGCCGGAAACACGTTGCCGCCGTTGCTGTTCGACCACGGCCAGGCCCTCGCGGTCGCGGTGGCGTTGCAAACCGCGCCCAGCACGATGTTCGGCTTAGGCGACGACTCGGCACGGGCATGGGAGACGCTGCATCAGGTCATGCCTCCCGCGCTGCGGGCGTCGATGGAATCCCTGCGGCTGACCCGGCTGCGGAACTACTGGGAATTTCCCGGACCGCCGATCGATCCAGCGGCTCTCACCGCCGTCGGAACCGCGGTGCGGCATCGCCGAGTGCTGGTCGCCGAGACCCTGCGCCCGGACGGAACTCGCGCCGATCCCAGTGACACGGATTTCCTGCCACCGCACCGGATCGAGCCGCATCACCTGGTCGTCTGGGCCGCCCGGTGGTATCTGGTCGCATACGACCGCACGGACCGGAAATGGCGAGTGCGGCGGGTCGACCGGCTGCAGGTTCGCCCGACCACGCAGCAGTTCCCGGCCCGCGCGCTGCCTGCCGACGATCTCGCGCAGTTCGTGATGAGCACCCACGATCGCGGAGACACCCCCGCGGAGTGGGAGTGCACCGGATCCGCGCGGCTCAATCTGCCCGCGGCCGTCGTGGCGCGCTGGGCTCCGGGCGGCTCGGTGGTGGAAGACCTCGGTGCCGACCACTGCCGGCTCACGCTCGGGGCCTGGTCCTGGGCCGGGATCGCGGGCATCCTCGCCACTTTCGACGCCGAAACGACCGACGTCCGTCCGGCTGAACTCGTTGCGGCGTGCCGAGAACTCGCCCGGCGATGGGCCGCTATGGGGACTCGGGTCCGGTAGGAGCGGGATCGGGCGGATCGCCCTCGAACCCATTGGCCCAATACCGCCCGCGCAGCGAAAGATTCTGCAGCATCCCGGTGGCCTCTTCCGCCGACATCGGCGCGGGGTCGGTTTCGAGCCACCACCGCAGCACGGCGAGCTGTTCCCCGACCCACGCCCTCGCCAGCACGCCGAGGTCGATGCGCGGGGTCACGTCGTGGTGATCGGCCCGGGACTTGAACACCGCGCGCACCGCGTCCGTCCGCGCGTCGGTGAACTGCCGCAGCGCCCTGCCGTCGCCCTCGCCGCGCAGGATGAGCAGGTAGAGGTCGCGGTTCTCGCGGGCGTGCCGGAACAGTTCCAGCGCCGGTTTGCCGGTGTGGCCCACCGAGGACGCCGGGACCAGCGGGCGCAGCCGTTCGTCCAGGTCCTCCTGGAGTTCGGCGACGACGTGCCGCAGCAGCGCGTCCTTGTCCGGGTAGTGGCTGTAGAACGTCGCGCGGCCCAGGTCGGCCCGTTCGGTGATGTCCTCCACCGTCACGTTGGCGTATCCGCGTTCGAGCACCAGCGACACCAGAGCGTCGCGGAGCAGGCCGCGCGTGCGGCGCGTCCGTCGGTCAGTCGTCGGCATGGGCGCGAGTGTAGCGAACTGTTGACACCGCGACCGTTAATAGACACAGTGTTCAGCATTGGTCAGTCTGACGGAACCAAGGGAGTCGCCGTGAACCTGGGCAGCTACGTCACCCGCGCCAGCACGTTCTGGCCCGATCAACAGGCGCTGGTGTGCGGCGAGCGGCGGTGGAACTACCGCGAGCTGGAGGAGCGGACGAACCGGCTGGCGTCCGCGCTGCTCGCGTCCGGCGTCGAGCCCGGGCAGGCGGTGGCCACCTTCTCCGGCAACAGTGCGGAGCTCGTGGAGACCGAGATCGCTTGCTACAAGGGCGGTTTCCTGCGCGTGCCGATCAGTGCGCGGCTGTCCGCGGGCGAGGTCGAGCACATCCTGGCCGACGCGGACGTGCGGGTGCTGCTGCTCGATGCCGAGCACGCCGACGCGGCACAGAAGGCGGCCACCGGGACCTCATGTGAGCTGATCGACTACGACGGCCGCACACCGGATGTTCGCGCGTACACCGACGTGCTGGCGGCGGGATCGCCGGAGCCAGTCGCGATCGAGGTGGATGCGGAAGATCCGTCGGTCCTGCACTTCACGTCGGGATCCACCGGGAAGCTCAAGGCGGCGGTGCAGACGACCGGGAACCGGCTGGCGAACATGCGCAAGCGGCTGATGAGTCCGGAAGGCGCGCCGTCCGCGGCGGAGCGGTACCTCGCGGCGGGGCCGATCACACACGCTACCGGAATGGGTTTGCTGGCAGCGTTTTCGCGGGGCGCGACCGCGGTGGTGCTGCCGCGGTTCAGCGCCGAGGAATTCCTGCGTGCGGTCGAGAAGGAGCGGATCACTTCGACGTTCCTGGTGCCGGTGATGCTGAACATGGTGCTGTCCCATCCCGCCGTCCACACCGCGGACGTGTCCTCGCTGCGCTGCCTGCGGGTGGGCGGCGCGCCGGTGTCGCCGCAGCGGCTGCGCGACGCGGTGGCGGCGTTCGGTCCCGTGGTGATGCAGGGGTACGGCCAGGGCGAGACCACCAGCGGCGTCACGGTGCTGACCTGTCAGGACGTGGTGCGCGGGATCGAGGAGGACCCGGAACTGCTGTCCTCGGCCGGTCGGCCGTTGTTCGACTCCGAGGTCCGGGTGGTCGACGACGAAGGAAAGCCAGTGCCCGCCGGGGAACTCGGCGAGGTGGTGGTTCGCGGGCCGGACTGCGTGACGGAGTACTGGCACGAACCGGATCTGTCCGCGGAGACGTTCCGCGACGGCTGGGTGTACACCGGCGACATCGGCTACCTGCGCGCCGACGGCTATCTGTTCATTGTGGACCGCAAGAAGGACATGATCATCTCCGGCGGCTACAACATTTTCTGCACCGAAGTGGAATCCGTGCTCTACGAGCATCCCGCCGTTTCCGAGGCGTGCGTGGTGGGCGTGCCCGACGAGCAGTGGGGCGAAGCGGTGAAGGCGGTCGTCGTCCGCCGATCTGACATCACTGCCGAGGAGCTGATCGAGTTCTGCGCGGAACGGCTGGCGCGCATCAAGAAACCGCGTTCGGTGGATTTCGCCGACGAACTCCCGGTGAACCGCAACGGCAAGATCGACCGGCGCGCGGTGCGGGACCAGTATTGGGCGGGCGAAGCCCGGAAAGTCCACTGAGGAGGCCCGGCATGTCCTTCACCCTTACCCCGGCTTACGACGACAATCCGCGACTGGCGAAGCTGGTCGGCCGATTGCGCGAATACCTGTCCGGCGAACTCGCCGATTACGAAGCCGCTCTCGGGCTGACCCCGGAGACCCCGTTGACCCGGGCCATGATCGAACCGGTGTGGAAACGCTGCCGGGAGCTGGGTTTCTACGGCGTCCACCTGCCCGGCGAGTACGGCGGCCTCGACCTGAGCTACACCGAACTGGCCGCGCTCAAGGAGGAAGTCGGCGCGTCCGGCCGCATCCTCTACCACTGCGTCCTGGGCGATTTGGGCGGCCCGCTGCGCGCTGGCGCGATCTTCACGACGGCCACCGAAGACCAGCGCGAGCGGTACCTGCTGCCAGTGGTTCGCGGGGAACGCGCGTGCTGCTTCTCGCTCACCGAGACCAATGCCGGGTCCGATGTCCGGGCCATGCACACCACCGCGACCCCGGACGGCGACGGCTGGCGGATCACGGGGCACAAGGTGTTCTCCTCGGCCGGTCCGATCGCGGACTTCTCCGTGCTGGTCGCCCGGATGGCGGGGGAGGGCGAGAGCTACTCGGCGTTCCTGGTCGATCTGGACTCGCCGGGCTGCACCGTCGCCGACGGCGAGGTTCCGATGTCCGGCCAACACATCGAGTCCGACATCATCCTCGACAACTGCTATGTCGGCCCGCGGCAACTGCTCGGCCAGGTGGGCGACGGGTTGCGCATCGGGCTCGGCCGGGTCACCACCAACCGGCTGCTGCACTGTCCGACGGTGCTCGGCCACGCCCGCCGCGCGCTGGAGCTCACCATCGAATTCGCCCGCACCCGCCAGGTTTTCGGCGGCCCGCTGGCGGCGCTGCAGTCGATCCAGCACAAGATCGCCGACATGGCCACCGCGTACTACGCCGCGCGCGCCATGACGTACGACGCACTGTCCGAATTGGACTCCGGGAGCAAACCGAGCACGGAGGCGTTCATGTGCAAGCTGTTCGTCGCGGAGAACGCCTTCCGCATCGCCGACGAGGCGGTGCAGATCCACGGCAAGGCCGGGCTCGTGCGCGGGGCCGAGGTCGAGTGGCTGTTCCGCCGCCTGCGGATGTTCCGGGTGCTGACCGGGTCGTCGGAGATCCAGAAGAACGGCATCGCCAAAGCTCTGCTCCTGCCGTCCGGGACCCAGCGATGAAGCCCGCGGGCACTCGGCCGCGATCGGCCGCGCCGACGGACGGCGTTGCCGGGAGCAGTTGGCTGCGCCGCTGGTCGGTCGTGGCGATGCTGCTGCTGTTCATGCTGATCAACTACGGCGACAAGGCCGTCCTCGGGCTGGCCGCGCGGCCGATCATGCACGAGTTCGGGCTGAGCCCGTCGCAGTACGGCCTGCTGTCGAGCGCGTTCTTATTCCTGTTCAGCGTGTGCGCGCTGGCGGTCGGGTTCGCGTCGAGCCGGATCTCGACGAGGTGGATCCTCCTGGCGCTCGCGCTGGTCTGGGCGGTGACGCAGGTGTCCGTGGTCGCCGCGAGCGGGGTCGGGCTGCTCCTGATCAGCCGGATCGTGCTCGGCGCCGCCGAAGGGCCCGCGCAGCCGATGGCGCTGCACGCCGCCTACAGCTGGTTTCCCAACGCCAAGCGCAACATCCCGAGCGCCCTGATCGTCGGCGGCGGCGCGCTGGGCGGGGCGATCGCGACCCCGCTGCTCACCCTGGTGATTGTGCACTTCGGCTGGCGCGCGGCGTTCCTGGCCATGTTCCTGGTCGGCTGCGTCTGGTGCCTGCTGTGGCTGGTGATCGGCCGCGACGGCCCGGTCGACCACGCTCCGGCGGGTGCGGCGCCGGTCCCGGCCAGCCGGGTTCCGTACCGGCGGATCCTGCTGTCCGGAACGTGGCTCGGCGGGTTCACCGGCGCGTTCGGCGCGTACTGGACGTCCACGCTGATGGTCGCCTGGCTGCCGTCCTACCTCGAAATGGCGCTCGGCTACAGTGCCGGCGAGGCCGCCGCGATCACGACGATTCCCTGGGTGGCCGGGCTGGTCCTGACCTTCACGCACGGCGCGATCACCCAATGGCTGCTGCATCTCGGCGTGCCCAGCCGGATCGCCCGCGGCATCCTCGGCGGCTGCGTGCTGATCCTGGCGGGCTTGGCGATGGTGTTGCTTCCGACGGTCACGCAGCCCGCGCTGCGGATCGTCCTGATCGCCGTGGCGTTCAGCTTCCACGGTGTCACTTTCGCCAACGGCCAGACGGTCAACAGCGAGATCAGCCCGCCCGCGCAGCGCGGCGCGGTGCTGTCGGTGAGCGTCGCGCTGGTCACGATCGCCGGGCTGCTCGCGCCCTACCTCACCGGTCGGCTCGTCGAGGCCGCCGACGGACCGGCCGCCGGTTTCGCCACCGCCTTCGCCATTCCTGGCGGCCTGATGATCGCGGGCGGGCTGGCCGCGCTGTTCTTCGTCCGTCCCGAACGCGACGCTCGCCGCATCGCGGCACTCGCCGTAGTCAAGGAGAAACCGTGACCAGCCCGTACACACTGGACAATGCTTACTGGAGCCGCGGCTACGTCGATCCGGCGTTCGTCCGATTCGGCATGACCCGGGCCAGGGAAACCGGCCCGACCCGGCGGGTGTGGCGCGGCTCCGGCCGGCGCTGGGACCTGCCCGAGGAGCCGCACGACCTCGACAACCTGCTTGTCGGGCCGTTGGAGGTCAAGCTGACCGAGTTCCTGGCCAGCGCCGAAACCGACGCGATCCTGGTGGCACACCGGGGACAGATCGTGTACGAGCGGTACTTCCACGGCATGCGGCGCCGCGACGTCCACCTGTCCGCGTCGGTCGCGAAGTCGTGGACCGGACTGCTCGCCGCGATGCTCCTGGACGAAGGCGTACTCGACGCTGATCAGCCACTGGCCCACTACGCTCCCGAACTCGCCGGTACCGCGTTCGGCGACGCCACGATCCACCACCTGCTGCACATGGGCACCGTGATGGACTACGGCGGACGACCGTTTTGCAAACCCCTTGAGGCACAACGGTATTTCGCCGCCGTCGGCATCGTGCCCCGGCCCGCTGGCTACACCGGCCCGACGAGCGTCAAGGAGCACCTCGCCACCGCGCAGGCCGTCGCACCTCCGGGTTCGGAATTCCGCTACGACAACGGAAACACCGAGGCCGTCGCGGAAGCCCTCCGCCGCGTGACCGGGGTCAGCCTCGCCGATTTGTGGAGCGAACGAGTCTGGTCCCGCTTGGGCGCGGACGAGGACGGGGCTTACTGCCTGGATCCCACCGGCACGGAGATCGCCTGCGGCCGCTACAGCGCGACCCTTCGCGACCTTGCCCGGACAGGGGAGATGCTCCGTCGCGGCGGCGCGATCGGTGACCGGCAGATCGTGCCGGAACGCGTCGTCGCCGATCTGACCAACGTGCCGCCCGGCCCAGCGCAGCGCGCCTTGCCGACCGGTGCCGCTCGCCCGATCGGCTACCACAATTTCTGGTGGGTCACCGACGACGGCCACGGCACCTTCGGCGCGCGGGGCATCCACGGCCAGCGCCTGCAGGTCAGTCCGGCGCGGGAGCTGGTCATCGCGCACTACGGATCGCACGTGATGTCGCCGTCGGTTCCGGTGCCGCCGCTGGAGGCGGTGTTCGCCCAGATCGGCGACCACCTGGCGGGGTAATGCGGCTCTGCTAGCGTTGCCTTGTGGTGCAGAAGGTCCAGGTGTCCGAAGCGCGGTCGAGGCTGCTCGCGACGGCCACCCGGATCTTCTACGCCGAAGGCCTCCATTCGGTGGGGATCGACCGGATCGTCGCGGAAGCGAAGGTCACCCGGGCCACGCTGTACCGGCATTTCCCCGGCAAGGAAGACCTCGTCGTCGCGTACCTGCAGGGCGTCTCCGAGATGGAGCGCGACGGGATCGGCAAGATCCTCTCCGACCACCCGCCCGCGGCCGACGCACTGCGCGCCATCGCCGGATTCATCGCGGAGAGCATCCAGTCCGCGCACTTCCGCGGCTGCGCTTTCCTGAACGCGGCGGCGGAGTATCCGGACCCCAACCACCCGGTGCACCAAGCGGTCCTGGCGCACCGGGAATGGTTCCTCCGCACGATCACGGACTTGCTCGCACAAATCGGCGACACTCCGCCGGAGCCCGCGGGACGGCATTTCGTGCTGCTTCGCGACGGTGCGATGGCGTCCGGCTGCCTGACTGACTCGGCTGCGGTGGGCGAGACGTTCCTTCAGGGCGTCGAGGGCATCCTGCGGTTCCGCCTCGGCTCAGCGGCGACGTAACACTTCGGAAAGACCCACTCTCTTGACGTTGGCCAGGGCGTCCCGACAAGCTCAGAGAGACAGAACGTTCGTTCTACCTGAGTTTCGGAAGGATCACCGTGACCATCGTTGACAAGCCCGCCGCCGACAGCGCGGCCCCGTTGCGTCGGCTGTATTTCGTCCGGTTCGCGTTCGCCGTCGTCTGGGCCGCGCTGTTGTTCCTCACCTCGAAGTCGCACGTCGGCCCGATCGGGATCGTGCTTGTCGTCGGGTATCCGCTGTTCGATGTCGCCGCCGCGATCGTGGACGCGCGCTCTTCCCGTGCCGCCGGGTTGTACGCGAACGTCGCGATCAGCCTGCTGGCGGGGATCGGCATCGCGGTCGCCAGCGCGTCCGGTGTCCCGGCGGTGCTGCGGGTTTGGGGTGCTTGGGCCGTCGTCGCCGGTTTGGTTCAGTTGATTGTGGCCGTGGGCAGGCGCGGGATGGGCGGCCAGTGGCCGATGATCCTCAGCGGCGGCATCTCCGTGCTGGCCGGGGCGAACTTCATCCTGAGCGCGGGCGCGTCGAATCCGTCGCTGGCGACTGTGGCCGGATACGCGGTGCTGGGCGGGATCTTCTTCCTGGTTTCGGCGATCCGGCTCGGCCGCGCCGGCGACGCTCAGCTCAGGCGAGCGTGAGGAAGAGCTTCTCCAGCTGTTCCTCGGTCATCTCGGTCTTGTTGCCTTCGCCGTCCGCGGAGACGCATTCGCGCAGGCCGCTGGCGATGATCTTGAATCCGGCCCGGTCGAGCGCGCGGGAGACCGCCGCGAGCTGGGTGACCACGTCCTTGCAGTCGCGGCCTTCGTCGATCATCGAGATGACCCCGGCTAGCTGGCCTTGCGCGCGGCGGAGGCGGTTGCGCACCTGGGTGACGGTGTCCTGGTCGCCGATCATGAGGTCCTCTTCCTTGGAGTTCGCAGGGGTTCAGGAGCGGCGCCACGGCCACGAGCGCGGCGGCCGCGGTTCGGCGGGATGTCCGGGGCACCACTCATCGGCGGGGACATTCGCCTTGACCTGGTCGACGTGCTGGCCGCATCCGGCCCAGGTCGTTTTGCCGCACGTGCGGCACGAAACGGGACGGCACATGGTCATCCTTCCGGGATTGTCGGCGCGCCGACGCGGGGCCGGCGGAGTTCGGCGAACGCGGGGACGGCCGCGGTCGCGCGCAGGGCGTCGAAGAGGGCGCGTCCTTCGGCGGGGGAGGGCAGTTCGGTGAGCACCGGGCCGAAGAACGCCCGGCCGTCGATCTCGATGATCGGGCTGCCGCCGGTTTCGCCGAGCGCGTCCTGGCTCGCCCGGTGCGCGCTGTGCACGGCCGGGTCCGCTTCGGAGGAATCCGCTTGGCTCGCAAGCTCTTCCGGCAGATCCGCCTCGCGCAAGGCGGCGCGGAGCACCGCGTCGCCGACTGGTTGCCGCTGCTCGTGGACACGGCGGGCGAGCGCGACGTGGAACCGGGCGGCGGCGGCCGGGTCCTCGATCGCGGCGCGGACCCGGCCCGCGTGCAGCGAGTCCTCGACGCGCTGGCGGTGCGACTCCGGCACGGTCTGTCCCTCGTTGAGGACGGCGAGACTCATCGGCCGCATCGAGAACTCCGCGTCGGCGTCGGCGAGCCAGCGGTACGCGAGCCAGGCGAACGGGCAGACCGGATCCCCGTAGAGCACCACGTCGGTCATGCCAGCTCCCGGTCGAGTGCGTCGAGTGCGGATTCGAGCCGTGCGGAGGCTTCCGCGGCGACCTCGGCCATCATCGCGGGATTGATCGCCTCGACGATCGTGCCCCCGGTCGCGTTCTCGCGGACGACTACGTTGCAGGGCAACAGCAATCCGATCTCGCGGGTCGCGGTCAGCGCACGGTGGGCGAGCGGCGGATTGCACGCGCCGAGGATGGTGTAGCGCTCCATCCGCTCGTCGAGCTTCTCGCGCATGGTCGCCTGCACGTCGATCTCGGTCAGCATGCCGAAACCGGCGCCGGCGAGCGCGGTGCGCGTCTTGGCCATCACGTCGTCGAAACCCGCGTCTCGGTAGGTGCGGGACAAGCTCAGCTGCACGGTTGCTCCTTTCCTCGGGATCCACGATACCCCCGGGGGCATTGCGCATGCCCCCGGGGGTATCTGACGAGTAGGAGTCGCCGTCGGCGGCAGGGCGTGCGGCAGAGGTGGCGGGGTTGCCTTGGCCGATGCACTCGGGCGGGAAGGCGTTCTGCCGCACCGGGTCTGGCCGCGGACACGGTGGTGCTCGCGCTTGCGACAACTGTTTCTGCGGCTGCCCGGACAACGCGGTGCGGAAGCTCGACCCCGGCTACGAGATCGGTCTTCTGAGCGCGCTCAGCCGAGCAAGTCCTGGTGCGCCCGGTAGCCGAGAAGGCGGGCGATCAGGTCGGCCCGCTCGCTGCTCAGGTCCGGCGGCGCGGGCGGGGGCGTGCGCCGGGTCCGGCCGCGGACCGCGCGGACGAATTCCCGGACGCGGGAAGGCGACGGCACCAGCTCGCCGCCGAGGTAGGCGACCACGAGCAGGTCTTCGCCGGAATGGGTTTCGATGGTGAACGACCAGCCGTGGCGCTCGTCCCACACCAGGGCCGTGTCGCGTCCTGGATGGACGGCGAGCTGTCCGTCGAGCGCGAGGTACGCCGACATCGGCGCGTCGAGATCCATCGTGCAGGACTCCGGGCCGACGCCGGCCGCGGCGCTCACCGCGTCGAGATAGGCGCTCATTCCGCAGAGCAGGCGGTATTCGTGGTCGGCGGTCAGCGGCTGGAGGGTCATCGATTCTCGTTTCTGCTGCCGCGTGGAACGGCGGATCGCGGGGTGCCAGCCGGTTCCGGCTCGGGCGTTCGCCCGGCTCTGGAGGGAGTTCTCGCCGGATGCCCGGCCCGCCGGTTCGCGGCGGCCGGGTCTTCGGCGGCTCTCGGCTGCCCGCTTCAGGCTGCGCTCCGGCCGGATGCCGGGACTAGGGCCGAAGGTCACCGGCTCCGGCCGTTGTGGACGGACGGGTGCCCGGGTGCGCCCTGCCGTCGTGACGTTCCCGGGGAGAGAAGAGCCGAACGTCCCGGGCGGGCGGGACCTGCGGACGTCGCTCGGCACCGGGCGCGGCGACATCCTGGACGGGCACTCCGGGCGAGAGGAGCCGCGATGACGGTGGAAATGCGGGCCTGGCGGGTGCGCGCGCCCGGTCCGATGGCGGGCGGGCCGATGGTGCGGGAACGGATGCCGGTCCCGGTGCCGCGAGAGGGCGAACTGCTGGTGCGGGTGCGCGCGTGCGGGGTGTGCCGCACCGATCTGCACGTGGCGGAGGGCGATCTTCCGGTGCACCGGGCGGGCGTGGTGCCGGGGCACGAGGTTGTCGGCGAGGTGGTCTCGCCGCGGGCGGGCGGATTCGAGCCGGGGGACCGGGTCGGCATCGCGTGGTTGCGGGGCACCTGTGGCGTATGCCGTTATTGCCGGTCTGGCAAGGAGAACTTGTGCCCGGAGTCGAGGTACACCGGCTGGGACGCCGACGGCGGCTACGCGGAGTACGCCGTCGTCTCGGCGGCGTACGCACATCAGCTGCCTGTTGGGTACTCCGACGAAGAGCTGGCCCCGCTGCTGTGCGCGGGAGTGATCGGCTACCGGGCGTTGCGGCGGGCCCAGGTCCCGGACGGCGGGCGGCTCGGCATTTACGGTTTCGGCGGCAGTGCGCATCTTGCGGCGCAAGTGGCGCTCGCGCGCGGGGCGACGGTGCATGTGCTGACCCGCGGTCCCGAAGCGCGGAAGCTGGCGCTCGAACTCGGTGCCGCTTCGGCGGGAGACGCGGCCGAGGCGCCGCCGGAACCGCTGGACTCGGCGATCCTCTTCGCCCCGGCCGGGGAACTGGTGCCGGTCGCGCTCGCGGCGTTGGACCGCGGCGGCACGCTCTCGATCGCGGGCATCCATCTCTCGGACATCCCGGTGCTGGAGTACCAGCGGCATCTCTTCCAGGAACGGCAAGTGCGCAGCGTCACCGCGAACACGAGGGCGGACGCGCGGGAGTTCCTGGAGTTCGCGGGAGCGCACCAGCTGCACGTCCGGACGATGTCCTACCCGCTGTCCGCGGCGGCGGATGCGCTGACGGATCTGGCCGCGGACCGGGTCACCGGAGCAGCTGTCCTGCACGCGGAGTGACACAGTCCACAGTGGACCGGAGCGGAACCGCCGGGGAGACGTCATGACATGGTGGCGGAAACGGCCGCCGGGCGAAACGCTGCTGCTCGCCGCGGTGGCCGCGTTCGCGTTGGCGCCGGCGGCCCGGTGGGACCAAAGACTCCGCCGGCGCGGACGTCCGCCCGCAGCGACCGCGGTTCGCGCAGCCTTAGCGTCGCTTTCAGGACGAGTGGCTCTCGGCCGGACGGCTGTGCCGCGCTCGACGTCCGGATCCGGCTGGAGCGCCGGAAGCCCGCCGATCCGTACCTGCGCAAGCTGTCCGGCTGACCGAACGCGAGGAGAACCCCAGTGCGAATCCTGACGTTGAACCCTGGTTCGTCCAGTTTGAAGGCCGCGGTCGTGCACGAGGGCGCCGCGGTCGGCTGGGCCGCCTGGCAGAGCGGGATGTCCCGTGCGGTCGCCGACGCCGTGGAGCGCTGGCCGCGGCCGGACGCGGTGGCGGTGCGGTTCGTCCATGGCGGCGCGCAGAAGAAGCCGGTTCTGGTGACCGAGCGGGTGGTCGCGAACCTCGAGCGGCTCGTTCCGCTCGCTCCGATCCACCAGCCCTTCTCGCTGGAGGTCACGAAGCAGGTCCGGGAGCTGCTGCCCGGTGTGCCGGTGGTGGCCTGCTTCGACACGGCGTTCCACGCGGACCTGCCCGAGGCGGCCGCGCGCTATCCGCTGCCGCGTGAGTGGACGCGGCAGAACCGGTTGCGCCGTTATGGTTTCCACGGGTTGTCGGTGCGGTACGCGGTGCACCGGGCCGCGGACCTGCTGCGCCGGCCGGTCGATGGGCTGCGGCTGGTGTGCGCCCATGTCGGCGCCGGGGTGTCGGTGACCGCCGTGCGCGGCGGGCGGAGCGTGGACACGTCGATGGGGTTCACCCCGCTGGAGGGGCCGGCGATGGCCACCCGGTCCGGTTCGATCGACCCGGGATTGCTGCTGCACGTCATGAAAACCGCGCCGATGGGACCCGACGAACTGGCCAATGCGTTGTGCCACCGGTCCGGGCTCGCCGGGATGAGCGGGACCAGCGGCGATCTCGGAGAGGTGCGAGAGGCCGTCGCGGCCGGGAACGTCGACGCCGCGCTGGCGGTCGACGTCTACGTCCACCGGCTGCGCCGGGAGATCGGTGCCGCCGCGATGAGTCTCGACCGGCTGGACGCGCTGGTGTTCACGGGCGGAGTCGCGGAGCACCAGCCGGAGACCGTCGCCGAGGTCGCGCGCGGTCTCGGCGTGCTGGGGCTGTGCGTGGGGCCGCTCGAACGCGTCGATGGCGATCGCGTGATCAGCGGGCTGGATTCGGCGGCGCCGGTGCTCGTGGTCCGCGCTCGTGAAGATCTGGAACTAGCCCGCGGCGCGGAAGCCGTGCTGGCGGACCCGGGAGGTGAACCGAGCCGTGCACGTCTTGCTGACCGAAGCGAAGTTCGGTGATTGCGACGCGCTTTACCAGCCGTTGCGGGACAACGGGTGCCGGGTCAGCCGGTGCCACACGCGGGAAGGGTTCTGCCTCGCCCTCGGGCCGGGCACAACGTGCCCGCTCGACGACCGCGCCGATCCGCCGGTGCTCGCCGTGGACGTCCGCGGTGCCGGGGACGAGATCACGACGCGCGAGTTCGGGATCGTGTGCGCGCTGCGGGCGCTCGTCCCGGTGGTGCTCGTCCCGCCGGAACCGGGGCTCCCGGTGACGGTGCGCGCCGGGCTGGCGCACCGGGTCACGGTGACCGACGCCGAGAGCCTGCTGGCAACCTGCCGGGAAGCGGCTTCGATCCCGAAGCCTGCCGGAGCGGCGAGATGACCGGCGTCGCGTTCGCCTGGGACCATTCCGCGCGGGCGGTGCTCGTGGACGACAGCTTCGGCCCGAAGGACCGAGGCCAGGCCTTTTCGCCTCTTCGCGCCGCCGTCGCGGCTGGGCGCGAGCGCGGGGCCGGACGGCTGCCGACGTGATGCGCACCCCGGCGCCGCACCAGGCCGGACAGCCGCCGGTCGTCCGGCATCCGGCGCCCTCCTGGCGGCAGACGCGCTCGCGCACGCCCGGATCGGTGAAGTCGAGGAAGCCCAGGTCCACGGGCTTCTTGAGTTTCCACGCCCGGTCCCCGGCGAAGAAGACCGCGCCGCTGTGCGTTTCCCGTACTGCGGCCCACGGTTCGGATTCGGTCATGCCGCCCACCCTCGCGGGCGCGTGGGCGGGCGGGAAAGCGCGCTTGGTCCTCCCGGCGGTGCCGTTGGACCCGGCCGCCCAGCCGGTGACGTTGGTCCCTTGACCCGGTGGCTTGCGGCCGGAGCGCGGAGGGGGCCGTCCGGGGTTGGCTCAAGGTGTTCGCTACGACAGGAGTGACCGCTATGGAGAAGACAGCCGCGGCGACCAGCTCCTGGTCCGCCGAGTGGACGCTCGCCGAAGCGGAAGTGCTGGGTCGCTCAGTCCTGCGCGCCCCCTCGGTGCACAACACACAGCCTTGGCGGATCGAATTGGCCGACGGTGCGGTCCTGCTGCGGGAGCACACCGACGGCACCCTCCCACAGCGTGATCCCCGCCGCCGTGACCTGGCGATGTCGTGCGGAACGGCGCTCGCGAACCTCGAGCTGGCCGTGCGGGTCCTCGGCCGCCGGGCCGAAATAGCGGTATTGCCGGACCCGGAGCAGCCCGACCTCGTCGCACGGGTCGAGGCGGCGGAGCCGCTGTCGCCGACTGACCAGGAGCTTCAGCGCTACGGGGCGATCATGGTGCGGCGGAGCCACCGCGGGGCGTTCACCGGGCTGCCGGTCAGCGCGCAGCAGACCGCCCGGGTCGTCGCGGCCGCGGTGACGACGGGCGTCGAGGCGACCCGGCTGGGCGGGACGGAGCGGATGGCGAGGTTCTTCGAACACGCTGCCCGCGCGCTCCAGGACGACAGCGCTTACCAGCGCGAGCTCGAGCTCTGGACGATCCGGGACGAGGCCGCGCACCGGCACGGCGCGGGAATCCGGTTCTCCGCGCTGCCGCCCGGAGAAGTCCCGTGGGCCGGGCTGGTGCGCCGGGCGACGGTCATACCGGATTCGGTCTTGCTGCGGGAACGGCTCGAGGCCGAAACCCTGCTGTTGTTCACGACCGCCGACGACGCGCGCGTCAACCACATCCGCGCCGGTTACGCACTGGAGCGCTGCTGGCTCGAGGGGGTCACCCTCGGCCTTGCCGGCGCGGTGCTGACGCAGCCGTTGCGGGTGCCCGAGGTGCGTTCGGCGTTGTGCGAGGACTACCAGCTCGCCGGGTTCCCGCAGGCGCTGCTCCGGCTGGGGCGGTCGACCCGGGTGGCACCGTGGAGCCTGCGCCGCGGCGTGGCCGAAGTCCTCGGCGAGAAGTGGTGGGAACGGCGATGAACACGGACCCGGTGCTGGTCGGGGTCGACGGGAGCGAGTCCGCCGCGGCGGCAGCCCGGTGGGCGGCGCGCGAGGCAGTCGTGCGGCACGTGCCGCTGACGGTCCTGGTGGCGTTCGGGTTCGCGGACGGCAGCTTCGCCGGTGGCCGGTACCCGCCGGTGGACTGGCTGGAGGCGAAGGAAACCGCCGCGGAGGAACTGCTGCAGACCGTCCGGGACGACCTCGCGGAGGTTGAGCCGCGCGTCCGGATCGCCGTCGAGACCAGCCCGGCAGGTCCCGAGGTCGCGCTGCGGGAAGCCTCGGCGAAAGCGCGGCTGCTGGTGCTGGGAGAACCGACCGGCACGCTGTCCGGGCTGCTCGCGGGCTCGCCGGACATCGACCTGGCCGCGCACGCGCATTGCCCGGTCGTGGTCGTCCGGGGCACGGTCCGCCCCGAGGGCCCGGTCGTCGTGGGCGTCGATGGAAGCCCGCTCAGCGACGCGGCGATCGGCTGCGCTTTCGAGGAGGCCGCGGTGCACGGCGTGCCGCTGGTAGCGCTGCACGCGTGGCTCGATGCCGACCGCGCCCGGCTGTTCGGCGACCGCGATTTTCCTTTCGAGGCAAGGGAAGCCGAGCACCGGCTGCTGGCGCAACGGCTGTCCGGCTACCGCGCGCTCTATCCGGACGTGCGGGTCGAGAAGATCGTGGAGCAGGACCGGCCGCGCGACCGGCTGATCGAATGGAGCTCCCGGGCTTCGCTGGTGGTGCTGGGCAGCCGCGGGCGGGGCGGGTTCACCGGGATGGTGCTCGGGTCGACGAGTCACGCGCTGCTGCACCACGCCGAATGCCCGGTGCTCGTCGTGCGGGCCGGGACCAAAGCCGCCGGAGATCGGTGAACACAGCACCGGAGTCCGCGGGCACGGTGCGCTGTTGGCGGGAAACCGGCGGAAATTGGCTTTCTGGCGGGTTATGCACTCGGGCCCGCCGTCCTAGCGTCGGATTGTGATCATTGTTTCCGCCGTTCTCGTCGGCATTGTCTACACACTGCTCAACTCGTTCCTCGCCGAGCCGCAGCGCCGAAGTTTCAACGCGATCATGGTCGCTGGCGCCGGAGCCGCTTACCTGAGCAGCGGCGCTTTCGGCCCCGTGGAACTGGTTTTCACCGCCGCGGTGACCTACTGCGCCTACCGCGGCCTGAAATCCTGGGCGTTCATCGGGATCGCCTGGCTCCTGCACACGGCCCTCGATGTGCTGCACCACCTCAAGGGCGCGCCGATTCTCCCGTTCGCGCACACCTCGTCGCTGGGCTGCGCGATCTGCGACCCGGTCATCGCCGTCTGGTGCTTCACCGGAGGACCGTCGGTCAACGACGTTCGCACGAGACTGGTCTCGGTACGGGCCTGACCTCGTTCTGCCACCGAGGACATTGGTCCTTCGCGCCGATGACTCCGGACCGACGTGCCGGGGCGTTTCCCCTGCGGTGATGACCGCCCGCCCGGCCCGCGTGCGGGCCGAGACGCCGGTGAAGGAAATCGCCGCCATGCTGGCCAAGGAAGGGATCAGCGCGGTCGCGGTGGTGGACCACGCGGGGACGCTCGTCGGCGTGGTGTCCGAAAAGGACTTGCTGCCGATGCTGCGAGGCGGTCATTTCCCGTGGTGGCGCCGGAGGGAAGCGCGGCAGGCCGAGGGGCGGAGCGCGCGCGAGGTGATGACGAGTCCGGTCGTCACGATCGATGCCGACGACACTGTGTCCGCGGCGGCCGCGAAGCTGGAGAAAACCGGGCTGCGGCGGTTGTTCGTCGTGACCGACGGCCGTCCGGTGGGGGGTCGTCACCCGGCGCGACGCGCTGCGCGTGCTGACCCGGCCGGACCCCGAGATCGAACGGGACGTGGTGACCGGCGTGCTGTACGAGACGCTGCACCTCGGCCCGGACCGCGCCCGCGCCATGGTGCGCGCCGGAGTGGTCACCGTCGCCGGGCGCGTGGAGCGGCGCAGCGAGATCGCCCCGGTCACCCGGCTGATCGAAGCCGTCCCCGGCGTCGTCGCGGTCTGCAACGGCCTCGACTACGTGTGGGACGACGTCGCCTGACACGGGTGGCCGGGAAACGTGCTTCTTGAACAAAGCGCTGGCGCACAAGGGAAGCGAGCACGGCGACCGGCGGCGAAAGCGCCTCCGGTACGCGGTCGAGGCGGCCGCCCCGGCCCTGCCGGTCGATCGGGCCGAGGTGCTGAAGAGCTTGCGAGGCTTGCAGGAACTGCTGGGCGAATACCAGGACGCCATGGTCGCGCAAAGCAGGCTGCGGGAGCTCGTCGAGTCCGGAGAAGCGTCGAGGGCCCACGCCCTGGTGCTGGAAGCCGAGATCCGCTGCGCCGGCCAGTGCGCCGAGCAGCTGCCCGCCGCGTGGCGCAAGGCGTACCGGCAGCTGGCCCCGCTGCTGCGCTGAGGACGTTGGTCCTTCCCGCCGGTGACTCCGGACCGGCGTGCCGAAGCGGTTCCGTTGCCTATTTTCGAATCAGCACAAGGAAAGGACGGACTTGATGCGCGCACGCGATCTGATGTCCGCACCGGTCGAGACGGTGCATCCGTGGACGCCCGCCAAGGAGGCGGCGGAAATCCTGTCCGAGCACGGGTTCACCGCGCTTCCGGTGGTGGACGACGACGACCGACTGATCGGCATCGTCACCGAGGCTGACCTGATCCGCTGCCGGATCCCGGTGGACCCGCGGTCGGAGTACCGGCACCCGTACCACCCGGGCGCGATCGACACGACCGTCGGCGCGGTGATGACCTCTCCGGCGACCGCGATGTCGTCCGGCACCGACGTGGCCGATCTGTGCCAGGCACTGGTGGACGCGCGGATCCGGGCGATGCCGATCGTCGACGGCAGCCGGGTGATCGGGATCGTGACGCGCGGCGACGTCGTGCGCGTGCTCGCCCGGGAAGACCAGGCGATCGCCGCGGACGTGCGGCACCGGCTGGAGATCTACGGCGGGACCGGCCGCTGGAAGGTCGAGGTGCACGACGGGATCGTGCGGATCGCCGACCTCTTCGACGACGAAACCGATCGCCACGTCGCGACGCTGCTGGCACTGGCGGTGCCCGGCGTGGTCGGAGCGGACACCGTGTCCGCGGAACAGGAGGTGGGAAGATGACTGACCAGACCCGCACGGTGCTCGTCGGAGTCGATGGTTCGGAGGGGTCGGCGGACGCGGTCCGCTGGGCCGCCCGGCTTGCCTCGGCACGCGATCTCGAACTGGAACTCGTGCATTGCCTGCAGCTGGCCGGGCTCGTGTACGGGGGCGGTCTCGCCGGGAGCGAGGTGCTTTTCGAAGGCATCCGGGAGGGCGGCGAGCGGATCGTGGCCGAGGCGCGCGAACTGGCGCTTTCGGTGGATGCCTCGCTGGAAATCGACAGCGAAGTGCTGACCGATTCGGCAGCGGCCCTGCTGATCGCCCGTTCTCACCGATCCCGGATGGTCGTGCTCGGCCGCACCGGGACCGGCGGATTCACCGGCATGCTCGTGGGAGCCACGACCGCGGCGGTCGTCAGCCACGCCGGTTGCCCGGTGGCGGTGATCCGCGGCAAGCACGGCGACGGACCGGTTCCGGAGGACGGACCCGTGGTGGTCGGCGTCGACGGCGGCCCGAACAGCGAGGCGGCGATCGAGGCGGCGTTCGAGGAGGCCAGTTTCCGGCAGGTCCCGCTGGTCGCGGTGCATGCCTGGGTCGACGTGGTCTACGACTCGACCGACAGCACGGCGCGGCTGATGCCGCAGTGGGAAACCTTGCAGCCGACCGAGGAACGGCTGCTGGCGCAGCGGCTCGCGGGCTGGCAGGAGAAGTACCCGGACGTCGAGGTGCGGCGGAAGCTGGCCCGGGACCGGCCGCGGCACGTGCTGCTCGACGAATCCGACCGGGCGCAACTGCTCGTCGTCGGCAGCCGCGGGCGGGGCGGGTTCGCCGGGATGCTGCTCGGGTCGACGAGCCAGGCGATGGTCCACCACTCGTCCTGCCCGGTGCTCGTGGTCCGCCCGGAGTGGAAGCAGTGACCGCGACCGAGATCCCCGTCGCGACGCTCACCGAAGAGGAACTGGCGCAGGTCGACGCCCAGTGGCGAGCCGCGAACTACCTCGCGGCGGGCCAGATCTACCTGATGGGCAACCCGCTGCTGCGGGACCCGCTGACCGCCGCGCAGGTGAAACCCCGGCTGCTGGGGCACTGGGGCACCTCGCCCGGCCTGAACTTCGCCTACGCCCACCTCAACCGCGCGATCCTGGCGCACGACCTCGACGCGATGTTCGTGACCGGGCCGGGGCACGGCGGCCCGGCGCTGCTGGCGAGCACCTGGCTGGAGGGCAGCTATTCCGAGCTGTGGCCGGAGGTTTCGCGGGACGAGGAGGGGATGGACCGGCTGTTCCGGCAGTTCTCGTTCCCCGGCGGGGTGCCGAGCCACGTGTCCCCGCACGTGCCCGGATCGATCCATGAGGGCGGCGAACTGGGCTACTCGCTCGCGCACGCGTTCGGCGCCGCGTTCGACAACCCTGGCCTGCTCGTCGCCTGCGTCGTCGGCGACGGCGAGGCGGAGACCGGTCCGCTGGCGGCGAGCTGGCAGGCCAGCCGGTTCCTCGACCCGCGCCGCGACGGCGCGGTGCTGCCGATCCTGCACCTGAACGGCTACAAGATCGCGAATCCGACGGTGCTGTCCCGGATCCCGCCGTCCGAATTGGACTCGCTGCTGCGCGGCGCGGGCTGGGCTCCGGTGTACGTCGAGGGCGACGAGCCCGCGACGATGCACCAGGCGATGGCCGCCGCTCTGGACGCGGTGGTCGCGGACTTGGCGGTGCTGCGTCGCGACGGCGCGGGTGCGTGGCCGATGATCGTGCTCCGGTCGCCGAAGGGCTGGACCGGACCGGCCACAGTGGACGGTCAGCAGGTCGAGGGAACCTGGCGGGCGCACCAGGTCCCGCTGACCCGGGTGCGCGAGGACCCGGCGCACCTGCGGCAGCTGGAGAACTGGATGCGGTCCTACCGGCCGGAGGAGTTGTTCGACTCCGCGGGCCGCCCGGTCGCGGCGGTCACCGCCCTGATCCCGCGCGGCCCCCGGCGGATGGGCGCGAATCCGCACGCGAACGGCGGCGTGTTGCTGCGTCCGCTCTCGCTTCCGTCGGTAGCCGAGCACGCTGTGCAGGTTTCCGCGGCAGGAGAGCGGGCTTCGGAACCGACCCGCGCGCTGGGCCGTTTCCTGCGGGAAGTGTTCCGCCGCAATGCCGAACGCGCGAACTTCCGGCTGTTCGGCCCGGACGAAACCGCGTCGAACCGGCTCGACGCGGTGTACGACGTGACCGCGAAAACCTGGGAGCTGCCGACCGGCCCGCCGGACGACCGCCTCGCGCCGGACGGACGCGTCATGGAGGTGCTCTCGGAACACCTGTGCCAGGGCTGGCTCGAGGGCTATCTGCTGAGCGGCAGGCACGGGCTGTTCTCCTGCTACGAGGCGTTCGCACACATCGTCGACTCGATGGTGAACCAGCACATCAAATGGCTGCGCGTGCACCGCGAGATCCCGTGGCGGCGGCCGGTGGCGTCGCTGAACTACCTGCTGACCTCGCATGTCTGGCGACAGGACCACAACGGGTTTTCCCATCAGGACCCGGGTTTCGTGGACCACGTGGCGAACAAGGCCCCGGAGGTTGTGCGGGTGTACTTCCCGCCGGACACCAACACACTGCTGGAAGTGGCCGCGCAATGCCTGCGCAGCCGGGACCTCGTCAACGTGGTCGTCGCGGGCAAGAACGAAACCCCGGACTGGCTCGACGCGGAGGAAGCCGCCCTGCATTGCGCGCGGGGCCTCGGAATCTGGGAATGGGCCAGCACCCACGCCGACCGCGAACCGGACGTCGTGCTCGCGTGCGCGGGCGATGCGCCTACTTTGGAAATCCTTGCCGCGGCGGCGATCCTGCGCGAGGAACTGCCTTCACTGGCGGTCCGCGTAGTGAACGTGGTGGACCTGATGCGGCTGCAGCCGGAAGCGGAGCACCCGCACGGACTGAGCGACTGGGAGTTCGACGCGCTGTTCACCCCGGACCGGCCGGTGATCTTCGCCTATCACGGGTACCCGTGGCTGATCCACCGGCTCGCCTACCGCCGGACGAACCACGCCGGACTCCACGTCCGCGGCTACACCGAACACGGCACTACGACCACGCCGTTCGACATGCTGGTGCGCAACCGGACGGACCGCTTCCAGCTGGTGATCGACGTGCTGGACCGGGTGCCGGGCCTCCTCGCGACGACCGGCCCGCTGCGGCAGCGGATGACGCGCACGCAGGAACGGCACCGGCACTGGATCACCGAGTACGGCGAGGATCTGCCCGAGGTGCGGGAGTGGCGGTGGTGGAGCCGGTGATCTTCGGCGCGGGAGGAGCCGCCGCCCGCGCGGCAGCCCGGCGTCGGCCGCGGCACGCTTCCGGTGCGGGCACCCGGTTTCGGCGGCCCCGTCGTCGCCTCGGCTGCCGCTGGGCGACCTGCTCCGCCTCGACGGTCCCAGCCGCCCCGAATAACCCCCCGGCCGGCCCAGCCGAGCACCGTGGTCAGGGCCGTTGGTCCCTCGAATTCGGGACAGGCTCCGCTACTTCGCGAGGGCCTCCGGAAGCGACGCTCGGTTCAGTGCCCCCTCACCCGGAGACTGCCATGAACGTTTTCCTGCCCCTCGCCGTCGACCAAGCGCTCGCCGCCGCGGTGCGCGCTCCGTCCCCGCAGAACACCCAGCCGTGGCGGTTCGTCGTCGACGGGCCTCGGATCGAGGTGCGGCTGGACCGCGAACGCGTCCTGCCGGTCGCCGACCCGGCCGGGCGCGAGGCGCGGCTGTCCTGCGGGGCGGCGGTGTGCAATCTGCTGCTCTCCTTGCGGGTGAACGGCGTTCGCAGCCGGGTGCGGATCGTTCCGGACGAGGCCGACCGCGATCTGCTGGCGGTGGTGGCGATCGAGGGCAACACCCGTCCGTCCACCGTGGACCGTCGGCTCGCCGAAGCGATCTTCCGGCGGCACACCAACCGGCGGCCCTTGTCCGACCGGGGAGTGCCGGTGTCCGTGCGGTCGCTGCTGCGCTCGGCCGCGCTGGGCGAGGGCGGCCAGCTCGAGTTCCTGGACGCTTCGGGCCGCTACGCGCAGGTGTCCGCGCTTATCCGGCGGGCGGAAACCGAACAGGCCACGGACGTGGCATTCCGGGCCGAGGCCGCGAAGTGGACGGGCCGCGAACCGGACTCCCCGGACGGCGTGCCCACCGCAGCGTTCGGGCCGCCCGCCGACGTGCCGGGCGTGGTGTCACTCCGCGCGTCGCACGAGAACCAGTCGATTCCGCCGCGGCAGTTCGAGCAGGACCCGGTGCTGGCCGCGGTGCTGACGCGAGACCAGGGGACCGCGGCCGAGGTCCGCGGCGGGATGATCATGGAGCGCGTCCTGCTGACCGCTACCGCCGAGGGGCTGGCGACGTCGTTCCTGTCCCAGCCGTTCGAAGCCCGGTCGACGCGGGCGCGGCTGCTGGAGGCGTTCCGCGGGCTCGGACAGGTGCACACGCTGCTGCGCGTCGGGTACGGGCTGCCGACTCGGATGACCGCGCGGCGGCCCGCTGCGGAGGTGACGACGGTGCGGAGCGCGCCGGAAGTCCCGGCGCTGTGACCTACTTGCCCAGAGGCGGCGGACGCCGGTTTGTCGTACGTGAGGGGAACCCTGAGGGAATCAGATTCCCTGAGGGTTCCCCTCACGTACGTTGGCGGTGC
>NZ_JBSFNS010000112.1:0-26591 GCF_053587275.1 Amycolatopsis sp. NPDC003676 | reverse complement strand
AGTGCCTATCCCGGTTCTAACCGGGATAGGCACTCACGACGACCTGCCCCGCCCGCCACACCTCGCCTGTCCCGTGCGAGTCCGCCTCGGTCTCGTGAGTGGCTAAGCCGGTTCTAACCGGCATAGGCACTCACGAGCGCCTGAGCCGCACCGGCAACGTCACGTGGCCGTTGGTGATGAACGACGGCACCGGCTCCAGCTCCTCCCCGCCCACCGCCAGCGCCAGGTCCGGGAACCGCTCGAACAACGCGGGCAGTCCGAGTTCCGCTTCCATCCGGGCGAGCTGCGCGCCGAGGCAATAGTGCACGCCGTGCCCGAACGCGAGCGCCGACTTGTCCTTCCGGGACAGGTCGAACTCGTTCGCGTCCGGCCCGTGGTGGTTCTCGTCGCGCCCGGCCGGCCCGAACGAGGCGAGGATCGGGTCGCCCGCGTGGATGGTCGTGCCCTCGACCTCGATGTCCTCCAGCGCGAATCGCAGCGGCAGGTGCGAAAGGGGTGCCTGCCAGCGCAAAGTCTCGTCCACGACGTCCGACCAGGTGCGCGTTCCGGCCAGCACCGCACGCAGCTGCGCGGGATGCGTCAGCAGCGCGGTCACGGCCTGGTCGAGCAGGTTGACCGTCGTCTCGTGCCCGGCGGTGATCACCAGGATCAGCGTGTCCACCAGTTCCGCTTCGCTCAGCCGGGAGCCGTCGGAGTCGCGGGCGGTGATGAGTGCGGTGGCGAGGTCGTCGCCCGGCTCGGCGCGCCGCTGGGAGACGAGGTCGGCGAGAATTCCGTACAGCAGTTCGACGTTCGCGGTCGCTTCTTCCGAGGTCGCCGACGTCGCGAAGATCCCGGCCACCGCGGTGCGCAGGCCCGGCCGTGCTTGTTCGGGGACGCCGACCAGCCGGCAGATCACCTCGATCGGCAGCCGGTAGCAGTAGCGATCGCGGAGGTCGGTTTCCGCCGGCCCGGCTTCGAGACCGGCGAGCAGGCCGTCGACGATTTCGGCGACCACCGGGCGCAGTGCGGCGATCCGGCCCGGCGCGAAAGCCTTCGACACCAGCGAGCGCAGCCTGCGGTGCTCGTCGCCGTAGGCGGTGAACATGTTCTGCACCGAGACCCAGATGTTCAGCGACCAGTCGGAGGTGATCTCGCCGTCCCGGTAGGCGGGCCAGTGCCGCCGGGCGTCCTTCGACACGCGCGGGTCGGCGAGCAGGCTGCGCAGCAGCGGCAGGCTGGTGACCGACCAGGCGAGCACGCCGCCGGGCAGTTCGACCACGGTCAGCGGCCCGCGGGCGCGAAGCCGGGCGCCCTCGCCGTGTACGTCCGGCGCCGCCGGGTCCAGCACGAAAGGGGTGACGGCGTGATCCATGGGCGCTCCTCGCGGCCCGATGGTCCACAATGGACTGACGATGGGGGAGGTGTCCGTTGCGGCCACCGGGTCCGCGGCAAGCGTAGCGCGGCTAAGGATCGTTCTGTCCGCCTTGAGGGGTGGTCCGGACCAGGCCGGAGAAGGGGTTGACGTCAGCCGTCGGCACGCTTGCGGTGCAGCGAGAACCGTTCGAACACCGACAGCTCGCCGGTCGGCTTGTTCACGTTGTAGTAGGTGACGTGCATGGTCGTCGTGCCGCCCGGACGATGCCCCGGGTCCACAGTGAACGCCGCGAATCCGTAGGGGTGGTCGAGGTCGCGGACCGCGCTCCACACCGCTTTTTCGCGCACGTAGGTCGGTTTCCGCTTGCCCGTGGCCGGATCCCGCTTGTCCGCGACGGCGGTCAGCACCTTTCCGGTGCCGTCCTTGAAGAAACTGCCGTTGGTGGTGCCGGAGACGCCGCCCCCGCCGAGAATCATGTGCACGGTGCCGTGCGTGGCGTCGATGTTGTCGGTCGCGTCGGACACCGGGTTCGGCGTGAGCGTCTCGCTTTCCGCGACGACGCCGTGCACGGCGAGGGAGCGTTCGTAGTCGTGTTCGTGCCCGCACAGCACCAGGTCGACGCCGTAGCGGTCGAACAGCGGGCCGTACTTTTCTCGGAGGCCCAGGTCGGCGCCGTTCGCGTCGGACGTGCTGATCATGACCTGGTGCATCGCGACGACGATCCAGTCCACGTCGCGCGACGCCCGCGCCGCGGCCAGTTCTTTCTCCAGCCAGGCGAGCTGGCGCCCCCCGGAGTAGCCGTTGACGTAGACGTCGCCGCCGTCCTGCAGGCAGTTGTCGTCGTTCTGCAGCACGATCACCCGCACCGAGCCGACGGTGAAGCCGTACCAGAGCCCGGCGAGTTCCGGGTCGGTTTCGGTGGAGGGCAGCTGGAAGTACGCCTGGTAGGCGTCCATCCCGAGCGCGCCGTTCTTCTTCTCGATCTCGTGGTTGCCCGCGGCGGGCATCCACGGCCGGTATCGCGCCGAGCGGGTGTTGTTGGTGAAGAAGTTGTTCCAGGTGCGCACGCGGTCGACGTCGAGGTTGGCGTAGCAGAGGTCGCCGTTGAGCAGGTGGAACAGCGGCGCGACGGTCTCGATGCCGGTGACGATGTCCTTCGTGGCCGGGGTGGAGAAAAAGTCGAGCGCGGGCGCGCCCTTGAGATCCCAGGTGACCTGCGGCGCGGACTGGTCGCCGAAGCTGGTGAAGGTGAACGCGGACCGCCCGCCGGGCGCGGTGCGGAACGTGCCCGCGTCGGGCGTCGCGCCGTCGTGCTGGGCGACGTAGAGGTACTCGGTGTTCGGGCACAGGCGGTTGATCTCGGCGTGGTGCACCCAGACCGTGCGGTTGGACGCGCCGTCGAGGTAGGTGCGCGTGACTGCGGGCGCGTACGAGCCGAAGCCGTCGTCGAGCGTGCCGTAGAGGACGCGGGGACGGCGGACCGGGCCGTCGGTGAGCCACGAGACCACCATCTGCCGCGCGGGGTCGCGGCCGAACGTGAGATGCAAGCCCTGCACCGGTGTCGCGCCACCGCCCGGGGTTGGCGCGAGAGCGGCCGCAGTTGCCGTACCAGTGCCCAGCAGTGGTACGGCAGCGCTCGCGCCCATTAGGCCTAATGCTCCTCGACGGCTGACGGTGTTGGACATGAAGGCCTCCTCCGGCTCCAGGCGCAAGCGAAGCTATGCTGGCCGCGCGGCCCGTCGATGAACGGCGGGAGTCCGGCGCGTGAAGTGTTTTCGCGCGGCGTTCCGGTTCGTTCCCTTTGCCGGGAAACGGTTTCCGGAATGTCCTAAGTGGAGTGTCCCGGCTTTCCCGGATCGATTCAGAACGGTTCTGCTAGCCTCCGTGGTGACGTGCGGCTCGCCGTGGTGCCGCGTTGCTGCCGGAGCGCTTCACGGAGCGTGCGCGAGTGCTTCGGCTCGAACCTCCGAGGAGCGTTATGACAGGCATCGTCCGGGTCCGGGGCCGTGAGGTGCTCGACAGCCGGGGCAACCCGACGGTCGAGGTCGACGTGGTGCTGGCGGACGGGTCCGTGGGCAGGGCGGCGGTGCCGTCCGGCGCCTCCACCGGCACGCGCGAGGCCGTCGAGCTGCGGGACGGCGACGCGAAGCGGTTCCACGGCAAGGGCGTGCGCAAGGCGATCGACGCGGTCAACGGCGAGATCGCCGACGCCGTGACCGGCATGGAGGCCGAGGCGCAGGCCGACGTCGACCGCGCCCTGATCGCCCTCGACGGCACCGAGAACAAGGCTCGCCTGGGCGCGAACGCGACGCTCGGGGTGTCGCTGGCGGTGGCGAAGGCGGCCGCCGCGGCGAACACGCTGCCGCTGTACCGGTACGTCGGCGGGGTGTACGCGCACCTGCTGCCGATGCCGATGATGAACATCATCAACGGCGGCGCGCACGCGGACAACCCGATCGACTTCCAGGAGTTCATGATCGGCCCGGTCGGCGCGGAGACGTTCGCCGACGCCGTGCGGATGGGCTCGGAGGTGTTCCACACGCTGCGGAAATCGCTGCACGAGGCGGGACACAACACGAACGTCGGCGACGAGGGCGGGTTCGCGCCGCAGCTGGGCTCGGCCGACGAGGCGCTCGAGTTCGTGGTCCGCGCGATCGAGAAGACCGGGTACGAGCCGGGCAAGGACATCGCGCTGCTGCTGGACCCGGCGGCGTCGGAGTTCTACCGCGACGGCGTGTACGACTACACCGGCGAGGGCCGCAAGCGCAGCATCGAGGAACACGTCGCGTACCTCACCGAACTGACCGAGCGCTTCCCGATCGTCTCGATCGAGGACGGCCTGGCCCAGGACGACTACACCGGCTGGAAGCAGCTGACCGACGGCATCGGCGACCGCGTTCAGCTCGTCGGCGACGACCTGTTCTGCACGAACGTCGAGATCCTGCGCGACGGCATCAAGCGCGGCATCGCCAACTCGATCCTCATCAAGGTCAACCAGATCGGCACCCTGACCGAGACGCTGTCCGCGGTCGACACCGCGCACAAGGCAGGCTACTCGGCGGTCATGTCGCACCGTTCGGGCGAGACCGAGGACACGACGATCGCCGACCTCGCGGTGGCGACCGGCTGCGGCCAGATCAAGACGGGCTCGCTGTCGCGGTCCGACCGCACGGCCAAGTACAACCAGCTGATCCGCATCGAGGAGGAGCTGGGCACCGAGGCTCGCTACGCGGGCTGGGACACCCTGCGCTGAGTTCTGGCGGCCCGGGCTTTTCCTTGCCCGGGCCGCCTTTCGCTACTTCCTGGCCTTCACGACCATCGCCGCCGCCGTGAAGGCCGCACTCACCCAGAACGCCGCCCGCGCATGCGCCGCGTCCACGACGACGGCCCCCGCCACCGCGGGCCCGACCACCGCGCCGAGATTGAACGCCGTGGTCGCGATCGCCCCCGCCACTCGCGGCGCTTCCTCGCTGGCGGTGGTGACAATTTTGGCGATCAGGGCGGACCCGACGCCGAACGCCGTCGCCCCCGTGAGCAATGCGGCTGTCAGAAGCCCCGGAAGACTCTGCGCTGCGAAGAAGGCCGCCACCCACACTGTGGTCAGCACTGCTGCGCCAGCTTTGAGAATCTTCGGCCCCGTCTTACCGGCGACCGTGACGCCGACGAACGATCCCACTCCGAACACCGCCAGCACGACCGGAACCCATGCTGTTGCTGGGGACATCGTGCCGAGGTAGGTGAAGGCGGCGAATGTCCCGCCGTTGACGAGAATCCCCTTGACCACGGTCGTTACGACCCGAGGCTGCGCCAGGACCCGCCACTCGCGATACACCGGGCTTGTCGCTGGCGTGTCGTCGAACGAAGTCGTCGCCAGTGCTATGGCGGCAATAGCGGTGATCGCCGCGATGGCCCAGAACGCGGCCTGCCACCCGGCGTACTGCCCAAGCACCGTCCCGGCGGGAACGCCGACGATGCACGCGAGCGTGACACCGGACAGCAGTACGGAAGTCGCCCGCCCTATGGCGTCCGGCGGGACGAGCGCGGGCAGAGACGCGAGTGCCACCGCGAGAAACCCGGCGTTGGCGAACGCCGCGACGGCGCGGGTGCCGAGGAGGAGCGGAAAGTCGGTCGTGAGGGCGGCCGTGACGTGTGCTGCGGTGAAAAGCCCGAGGAAGGCTAGGAGCGCTCGCTTGCGCGGCAATGTGCTGCCGAGCATCGCCAGCACGGGCGCTCCGACGACCATTCCGGCCGCGAAGAGGGACGTCAGCAGCCCGGCCGTGCCGAGGGAAACGCCGGTGTCGGCGGCGATCTGGGGGAGGAGCCCGGAGAGGACGAACTCGGACGTGCCTTGCGCGAAGACCGCGCTGGCGAGAAGGAAAACGATGGGAGGCAAGACTCGGCTCCTGGCTGGTGGCGTTCGGTGGACGCCAGGGATGGGACGGTTTCGAGGGCGGAGGGAGGTGCCGTGGGCGCGGGGCAGCTGCGCAGTGAGGTGCGGCGGGCGTGCACCAGTTGCGCGTTGGCTTGTATCAGCCGTGGGTTGGCTTGCCGTGCTTACGCGGACAGGCTTTGTCGCGGCGTCGCTGACGTGGGAAGGCTTCGTCCGAACATGTCGATGCCGAGCGCACTTCGCCAGCGGTGCTGCGGCTACGCCGAAAAGCCTTAGTGCTAGCCCCGGTGCAGTGAATGCGCTGGTCGCTGTGCGAATGCTCTGTCGGGACGCGGCCGCGGCTACACCATTGTGGTGACGCCGGTCAGAACTCCGCGCACGAGAGCCTGTTCGAGGCACAGTCGATCGCTCAACCGCACGGTGTCTGTGGTGAAGCTTCCGCCGGTCAGCCCGGCCCGGGAGCAAACCCCGGCACCCGTCACTCCGCCGCCCAGCTCTTCGGCTGGGCGGCTACCGTCTGTTGGCCTCCGGCGACGTCATATCCCGGACTTTACCTTGCCGCGCTCAGGAAGTCGCGCGCGATACGTCCGGCTGGTGGCGCCGCGCGAATGCGGGGGATCCAGCCGACGCCGGTGTGCGGCATAGCGGTGCGGTCTTCACCGGTCGCTGAGCGGAAAACTGTCGCTGCACGAGTGGAAACCGCGGGGGCCCGGATCCGGACCCCCGCGGCGGCTGAGGGGAGAAGCTGGGCAAACACGGCCCGGGCAAAGGCATTGCGAGCAGAGTCGCGGGAGAAGTACTGCGGCGGAAGGAATTTGCAGAGGATCCCCGAGCGGCGGCCGGAACCACGCATTGCTGCCAGGACACATTCGATGCGGCAGCAAGCATCCCGATCAGCTCGAAACGAGAACCCGCCGGCCCCAACCCCGCGAGCGAAGGAAACCGGTGCGGAACCCAAGGCCCGTAACGGCATTCCCGTCAGTTCGGAAGCAGAGCCCACCGGCCAAACCCGCGAGCGAAGGAAACCGGTGCGGAACCCCCAGGCCCGCACCGGCAACCCCCAAAACCTCAGCAGAGCGGCGCGACCGGACCGTCCGAACCGGTCTTCACGTAGGTGTCCGAGATGTAGTGCCCGGGCCCGATGCGGTCCCAGATCTTGCTCGTCCCGAACTTCCCGGTCACGCTGTCCCCGTTGACATAGCACTCGATGTTCACCTTGGCGTAGTTCGCCGCCAGGCCCTTCACCGACGAGGACGTGTGCGCGCCCGACCGCACGTTCACCGGGTCGCCCGCCGTCTGCACCAAACCGGTGGCCGCGGCGGAGCCCGTCCACAGGTAGGTGACCTTCACGTTTCCGTTGTCGCCAAGACCGACGCCCGCGCTGAACGTGCCGTCGGCGAGGTCGATGCCCGCGGGGTTGCCGACCTTGTACCCGAGATCGTCCCGGCCGCCGTTGTAGCCGTTGTGGTAGGCGGCATAGGCCTCGGGCTGGCCCTGCGGCAGATCCTTGTACTCCGCGCGCACCGAGGACGGGTTCCAGTAGTCGTCCTTGGTGTTCCACGGGCCGACGTCCCAGACCGGCGCGTATTCGCAGCGGCTGTTGTCCGTCTTGCACACGCGCACGGTGTAGTTGCCGGTTCCCTTGGGCGACAAGGCTTTTCCGGACGGCAGCGCGACGAAGTGGTCGTTGCTCGCGATGACGTGGCCGTTCGCGGTGGTGTGGCCGGCGAGGCCTTCGCGGGTGGCGTAGATCGTGTAGGTGAGCGGGGTGGCCGCGGCGATGGCGTTCGCCTGCGGGGACAGAGAGCCGGTCAGTTCGACGTCGCGCACGGTCGGGCGGGCGGCGGTCGTGCTGGACAGCGTGATCCTGGTCTGCACGACGCTCACCGCGCGGGGGAGCGCGGTGCCGGCGGGGGTCCATTCCGTCCAGTCGTCGGCACCGGAGCGCCCGCGGACGTCGACGTCCACCGAGGTGCCTTGCGGTGCGTCGGCGGAGATTGCCGCGGCTACCCGGTTCACCGGCGCGGGCAGGCGGCGTTCGACCGACAGCAGGTAGCCCTCGCTGGCCGCGGCCTGGTCGGCGGGTCTCCACGCCGGGTCCCGCAGCGTGAGCGTGCCGCTGGACGTGGCGACGTTGACGTCGTCACCGTCCACTGAGGACAGATCGGCGCGCCAGGCGCCGGAAGTCTCGGCAGCGCTCACGGGCGTCGCGACTGCGGTGACCGCCCCCGCGGCGAGCAGCGCGGCGACCGTGCGCCGGACCATCACTTTCCCGACCACGACGGATCTCCCTTCACTCGTCCGAATCGAACTGCCGGAGTGTCGGAGGGATCCGTACACGATCCATACAACGATCTCGCCCGGTCGTGTACCGGAGGCGAGAAGTTGACAGCGAGGAGTCACGGCTATAGCTTTGCGAACAAAGTTAATTTACGGGCAAAGGGAGTGTGGGATGACCATCCTGGTGACGGGGGCGCGCGGGAATGTCGGGAGCGAGGTCGTCCGGGTGCTCCGCGAGGGCGGGCACGAGGTGCGCGGGTCGGCGCGTGACGCGACCGCGCTGGACCTGCCGGGCGCGGTGTCGTTGGATCTCACCGCCGACGCCGGGTTCGAGGACGCGCTGCGCGGTGTCGAGGCGATCTTCTTGTATCCGACGCGGCCGAACAGCGCGGCGGATTTCCTTGCGGCAGCGCGTAAATCAGGCGTGTCGTACGTCGTGCTGCTGTCGTCGCCGGACGTCTACGAGGGGTCCGCGGACAATCCGATCCGGCTCGGACATTTGCCCGCGGAGGCGGCGGTGGCGGAGTCCGGGCTGCCGTTCACGGTGCTGTATCCGGGCTGGCTGATGGGCAACACCCGGCGCGACTGGGGTGCGGCGATCCGGGCCGGAGAACCGGTGCGGCTCTTCTCTCCGGAGTCGCAGTTCACGCCGACGGCTGAGGCGGACGTGGCCGCGGTTGCCGCGAACCTGCTCACGGAGCGTAGCTATCCGGGGCAGTGGCTGGCGCTGACCGGGCCGGAATCGATGACGCAGCGTGCGATCGTCGAAACCCTGGCGGAGGAATTGGGTCGCTCGATCGAAGTGGCGACCGAAACGCGGAGCGAGGCGCTGGAGCGGCGGCCGGAGTGGATGCCTGCGGCGATTCTGGAGCACCTGATGGACGTCGAGGAGGCAGCGGTGGGTCGAGTGGCGCCGGTGAACAACACGGTGGAACGGTTCGCGGGGCGCGCGACGTCATTCCGCGAGTGGGCCCGGGCGCACAAAGACGACTTCGCCCCGCGTCAATAAAGTCCAATGTGGACAGAAGCTACGCAGGCTTCCAGGAAACTCCGGCGGGCCGCGTCTGGGATTCGCACAGTTCCCGCACCGCGCGCAGCACTTCCTCGGCGGAAACCTCGCTCCCGGACGGCTGCGGGAAGTGCGCGCCCTGAAGACTGAAGTAGTCGACGGGATCCTCGCCGGAGCCGTCCGCGGGCAGGTAAGTCTCGCCGTTTTCGTGCCACGCCAGGCTTCCCCGCGTGCCGCGCAGACCGGCGACCAGGTACGGCGTCCGCGGCTTCCGGCCCGCGTACAGCCACCAGACGATCCCGGCGTCCGGCGCGGGCGGTTCGGCGGCGCGCAGGGCGGAGAGCACCTCGTCGGCAGCCGTCTCGGTGACGTCGTACCCGGTCCGGCGACGGGCGTCTTCGATGCTCGCCATGGTGCGCTCCGCTCGTGAAGTGTCCTGATACTACTCGGTGCCGATCGGCGAGCGACTTGTGGAATGGCCAGTGCGGAGCCGGGCCGCGCGCAGGGTCAGGTAGCGCTGCTCGGCGGTGTTTCCGGTGCGGGCGGCGGCCGCGGTGTAGTGGCGGATCGCTTCCTCTCGTTGACCGGCCATTTCCAGCAGGTGCGCGCGGGCGGCGGCGAGGCGGTGGTGGCCGGGGAGCCGGTCGTCGAGCCCGGCCAGCATCGCGAGCCCGGCGTCCGGCCCGTGCACCATCGCAGTCGCGATCGCGCGGTTGAGCGTTACGACGGGGTTGCCGGTCAGCGCTTCGAGCCGCGTGTACAGCTTGAGCACGCGCGGCCAATCGGTGTCTTCGGGCCGCAACGCGATGTCGTGCGTCGCGGCGATCGCGGCCTGCAGCCGGTATTCGCCGATGCCGTCGCGGGTCAGCGCGGCGGTGATCAGCGCGACGCCTTCCCGGATGAGCGAACGGTCCCATCGCGCCCGGTCCTGGTCGGCGAGCGGGATGAGGTCGCCGTCCGGTCCGGTGCGGGCCGGCCGCCGGGCGTCGGTGAGCAGCATCAGCGCGAGCAATCCGGCGGCTTCGCCGTCGTCCGGCAGCGCGGCGTGCAGCAGCCGCGCGAGCCGGATCGCCTCGGCGGACAGTTCGGTGCGGTGCAGGCGGCGGCCCCCGCTGCTCGTGTATCCCTCGTTGAACACCAGGTACAGCACGTGCAGCACGGACCGCAGCGACGCCTGCCGCTCGTCCGCGGAGGGCATCCGGAACGCCAGGCCGGACTTCTTGATTTTCGCCTTCGCCCGGCTGATCCGTTGCGCCATCGTGGTTTCCGGCACGAGGAACGCGCTGGCGATCTCCGCGGTCGTCAGCCCGCCGACGGCCCGCAACGTCAGCGCGATCGCCGACGCCGAGGTCAGCGACGGGTGCGCGCACAGGAACAGCAGCGTCAGAGTGTCGTCGCGATCCGGCACGTCGGCGGCCCGCGGCTCGGCGGCGACCGTGTCCTCGCGCCGCCGCCGGGCCTGGTCGCTGCGGAAACTGTCGATGATCCGGCGGCTGGCGGTCTGCAGCAGCCAGCCGCGCGGATTCTCCGGGATCCCCTCGGCAGGCCAATGCTGCACCGCCGCGAGGAGAGCTTCCTGCGTCGCGTCCTCGGCCGCGCCGAAATCACCGGACCGGCGTACGAGGACGGCGAGGACCTGGGGCGCGAGCGTGCGCACCAGGTCCTCGACCTCGGGCCGCGACATCACACCTCCGGCGCGCTCATCACCTGGCGCACCTCGATCGGCACCCGCAGCGGCGCGCCTTCCGGACCCGGCGCGGCCGAAACCCGGGTCGCGATCTCCAGCGCCCGCGCCTCCGATTCGACGTCCACCACGCGGTATCCGGCCAGCAGTTCTTTGCCCTCCGGGAACGGCCCGTCGGTGACGACCGCGCCGCCCTTGCCGTCCGCGACCACGGTCTTCGCCGCTTCCGGCCCGGCAAGGCCTTCCGCCTCGACGAGTTCCCCGGCCTCGGACAGTTCGGCGTTGAGCACGTGCTGGAACTGGATGTGCGCGCGGATGTCCTCCGGAGCCCACTCGGGCAGCGGGATGTCGCAGTCTTCGCCCTGGGCGTAGGTCTGCAGCAGCATGTACTTCGGCATAGCGTTTCCTCCAGTGTCCGGCTCGCCGCTTCCGGGCGGGCTCACCAAGGGAACGGAACCCGCGCGCCGTCCTCGACACGCACCGCGCACATCTTGCCGGGGAAATCTCGGCGGCGCGGGCGAAACGGGTGGTATGGGTCTCAGTGCCCGGGACTCCCAGGCGGCCTAGCAGGTAGGTTGCGGGAAGCAACTCACCTGGAGGGAACCGTGAGCACGACGACCTTCGCCGCGGTGTCCGCGGTCAAACAGCGTTCGGACACCGAGTTCAGCGTCGATCTCAGCCCGGCGTGGACCATCGGCGGCCGCCCGAACGGCGGCTACCTGCTGGCCACGATCGCCCGCGCGGCGACCGTCGTTTCCGGGCACCCGGACGTTCTCGCCGCCAGCGCGCACTACCTGCGCTCGCCCGAACCGGGCCCGGCGGAGATCGAGGTCGAGGTGCTGCGCACCGGCCGGACCGCGACCCAGCTGCGCGGACGGCTGCTCAAGGACGGCGTGCCGCAGGTCGAGGCGCTGCTGACGCTGGGCGTCCTCGGCGCGGCCGAACCGTTCTGGCAGGACGGCGTGCCGCGGCCGGAGTTCGGGCCGTTTCCGGAGGAGCCGTGGGGCCCGGACGTGCTGTCGTCCGGCATCCCGATCGCGATCCGCGACGAGATCGACGTGTACTTCGACCGCCCGCTCGCCGACGGGCCCAGCGGCCGCGGCGAACTGCGCGCCCTGCTCGCGCTGCCCGGCGACGAGCCGTTCGATCCGGTCAGCCTGCTGTTCGCGGTCGACGCCCTGCCGCCGGCGACCCTTGACGTCGCGCCTTCCGGCTGGGTTCCGACGCTTGAACTGACCGCGTATGTGCGGGCGCATCCGGCTCCCGGGCCGGTGCGCGTGCTGCACCGGGCTCATCTGATCGGCGACGGGCGGGTCGACGAGTCCTGCCACGTGTGGGACAGCGCCGGGACGCTGGTCGCGCAAGGTACGCAGCTGGCCGGGATCCGGATCGGCTGACTTACTGCCCCGGGTACGGCGGCTGCTGCTGCGGGTAGCCGGGGTACGGGCCGGGCGGCACCGGACCGGGGGCGGACGGCAGCGGGCTGGAGAACGTGGGCCCGGTCGTCGGTGCCGCCATTGACATCAGCAGGTTTTCGACGGTCTTGCGGCGCGCGCCCGCGACGACCGCCACGGCCATGATCTCGAGTGCGAGGCCGAGCACGAACCAGAACAGGTGGTAGCTCGTGAACGACTCGAGGTCGGTCGAGCGACACGAGGTGTAGTTCGGTTCGTTGCGGGACACCTCGCACGTCCAGTAGGGCTTGGCGATCAGCACCATGATCAGCCCGACCCCGATGCTGGCCAGCCCGAGGACCATGAAGAAGACCTGCAGAATCCGCGCGAAGATCGACATGCGCGGAGCGTAGCGACCCGGTGCCCGCCGGGTCAGCGGGTTCCGGCAAGTGCCCCCGTCGTGACCAACCGGTACCCGGTGCGCCCGGAAAACTCCGCCGTCAGCGCGAACCGGTCGCCGCGCACCAGGGTGTGCCGCCATTCGATGCGTTTGCCCGCGCTGGTGCCCAGGCGTCCGATGGAGAACGCGCCGACGGTTTCGCCGCAGCCCAGCAGGGTGCGTTCGGCCCGCGTCGGCACCACCGCGCGGATCTGTTCCTCGCCGTGGTCGAGGCGGACTCCGGTGCGGCGGTGGAGTTCGCCGTACAGGCTGGTGTGCTGGAAATCCGCGTCCAGCAGCGGCCGCGCGAGGTCGGCGGGCAGCCAGACCCGGTCGACGGCCAGCGGGTCGTTTCCGGCCAGCCGCACGCGTTCCAGGTACAGCAGGGGAGTGGAGCCCTCGAGCGACAGCCGTTCGGCGACCACGGCGTCCGCGCGGATGTCGAGCCGGCGGACGACGCTGTGCTGGTCGAGCCCGGCCTCCTCGACCGCGGCGAACAGGCTGTAGAGCGCGCCGAGCGGCTGCTGGATCTCGGCGGCCGCGGCGACGCGGGGCTGGCGTCCGCGTTCGGCGATGAGCGTGCCGTCCGCGCGCAGTTCCCGCAGCGCCTGCCGGACCGTCTGCCTGCTGACGCTGTATTCGTCGGCGAGCGCCAGTTCCCCGGGGAACGCGCCGTCGAACTCCCCGGCGCGGATGCGCACCAGCAGCCGCTGCTGCAACTGCCGCCACAGGGGCTGTCCGCCGGTGCGCACCAGCTCTGCCTCGCCCATGCCGGGAACAGTACCGCTTGCCAAATGTACGGACAGCTCTTAGATTAAATGTACGTACATTACCGAGGAGGCCAGAGTGCGCACAGGAGTGAACCGGTGACCGGCGCGGCGCTGGGAGCGACGCGCGCGACGGTGCAGTGGCGGGCCAAGCTCGCCCGCCCGGTGCCGGGGCTCGCGGTCGCGCTGCTGGTCGCGGCGGTGGCGACGGCGGGCGGGAAGCTGGTGCCGGTGGTCGGCGGGCCGGTGCTCGCGATCCTGCTCGGCGCGGTCGCCGGCGCGGTTGTGCCGTCGCTGCGGAGCTGGCGGTTCAGCCCGGGCTACGCGATCGCGTCGCGTCCGGTGCTGCAGCTGTCGATCGTGGTGCTGGGCACGGGGCTCTCGATCCAGCAGGTGGTGCACGTCGGCGGCCAGTCGCTGCCGGTGATGCTCGGCACGCTCGCGGTCGCGCTCGGCGGTGCGTGGGTGCTCGGCCGGCTGCTCGGCGTCCGCGGGGACACGCAGACGCTGATCGGCGTCGGCACCGGCATCTGCGGTGCGTCCGCGATCGCGGCGACCAGCGCGGTGCTGAAGCCGAAGGAAGCCAATATCGCTTACGCGCTCGGCACGATCTTCACCTTCAACGTCGCCGCGGTGCTGCTCTTCCCGCCGCTCGGGCACGCGCTCGGGATGTCGCCGCACGCCTTCGGCCTGTGGGCCGGAACCGCGGTGAACGACACGTCCTCCGTCGTCGCGGCTTCCTACGCTTATGGCGGCGACGCTGGTTCCTACGGCCTGGTCGTGAAGCTCACTCGGACGCTCACGCTGATTCCGATCGTGCTGTTCCTCGCCGTGCTCGCCGCGCGCAAGCAGTCGGGCGGCCGGGTTTCCTTGCGCGCCATGCCTTGGCACCGGCTGGTGCCGCCGTTCCTGATCGGCTTCCTCGCCGCCGCCACGGTGGAAAGCGCGGGCTGGATCCCGGAATCGTGGCACGCGCCGCTGTCGACGCTCGGCACCTTCCTGATCACCATGGCGCTCGCCGGGATCGGCCTGGCGCTCAAGCCGTCCGACCTGCGCAAGGCGGGACACAAGCCGCTGCTGATGGGAGCCATCCTGTGGATCGCGGTCGCCGCGTCGAGCCTCGGGCTGCAGGCGCTGACCGGCGGGATGTGACGCGCTAGCGCACGCGCGGATTCCGCTTCCGCCGCCTTCGCTCGGCAAGAACCTCGAACAGCCGGGACACCCCTCGGCTCCGGCGTACGAACACCACGGATTCGCCGCGTGGGCCCTGGGCCCGCGCGGCGCTTTCGTTTCCTTGGCCGCGCCGGAATTCCCGGAGCCCGGCGGCGAATTCGGCCGGGTCGCCGCCGACGTCCGGGTGGTGGGTGCGCACGAACCGGCGGTACGCCGCCTTGTCGGCTTCGGACCACGCGCTCCGCTCGTCCACCGCCGTCCTTCCCCGGTTGAGGGTTTCGCCTGAAGTTCCTGCCGGAAGCCGATCGCAAGTGCCAACCGGCAGTTCAACGATACTGTTCAAGCACATGACCGAGCGGATCGCACTCGACCTCTCCGAGCTTCGCGCCGTCACCGCCTACGCGGTGGCCTGTGCTGAGCCCGCGCTGCCGATCTTCGAACAAGCCCGTCCGGACGACCGCCGCCCGCACGACGCGATCGAGGCGGCTCGGGCGTTTGCGCAAGGAGCCAAGCGCAGCAAGGCAATCCGCGACAGCGCGTGGGCGGCGCAACGGGCGTATCAGGAAACCCGCGACGCCGGGCAGACCGCAGCGAGCGAGGCCGCGCGAGCTGCTGTCGCCGCTGCCGGGGCGGCGTTCCTGCATCCGCTCGCGAAGGCGACGCAGGTGTGGCACATCCTCGGCCCGGCTGGCCATGCGGCGTACGCGTTCGAACTGGCTGGAATGACGGCGCAGCACCCGGCGGCCGATCCGGTGGTCGTCCGGGTGCTGTCGCGGTATCCGAAAGCGCCAGGCGGTCGCGGGCGGGCGGGGGAGTTGGTGCGCGAGCTGGATGCCTTGCTGCGCAAGGACTAGCGAACCCGTTCGACCCGCCGCTCGTCCCAGACCGGTTCCGGTGTCTCGCGGACGACGCCGTCTGAACCGAAGACTAGGTAGCGGTCGAACGAGCGCGCGAACCAGCGGTCGTGCGTGACCGCGAGCACGGTGCCTTCGTAGGACTCCAGCCCGTCCTGCAGCGCCTCGGCGGATTCCAGGTCGAGGTTGTCCGTCGGCTCGTCCAGCAGCAGCGCGGTGGTTCCGGCCAGTTCCAGCAACAGGATCTGGAACCGCGCCTGTTGCCCGCCGGACAATCGGTCGAAGACCTGCTCGCCCTGGCGGTGCAGTTCGTACCGGCGCAGCGCGGACATCGCCGCACCGCGGTCGCGCGCGTGTTCCGTCCACAGCACGTCGACGAGTGTGCGGCCGGTGAGCTCTGGGCGGGCGTGCGTCTGCGCGAAATGGCCGGGCACGACGCGCGCGCCGGTCTTCCAGTCGCCGGTGTGCGCGACGTCGCCGCCCGCGAGCAGGCGCAGGAAGTGCGACTTCCCGGAGCCGTTCGACCCGAGCACCGCCACCCGTTCGCCGAAGAAGATCTCCAGCGAGAACGGTTTCATCAACCCGGTCAGTTCCAGGTTCTTGCAGGTCACCGCGCGCATTCCGGTACGTCCGCCGCGCAGCCGCATCCGGATGTCCTGCGGCCGCGGCGGTTCCGGCGGGGGACCGGCCTCCTCGAATTTCCGGAGCCGGGTCTGCGCCGCCTTGTACCGCGACGCCATCTCGTCGCTGCGCGCGGCGTACTGCTGCATGTCCCGGACGAGCCGTTTGAGCTGGGCGTGCTTCTCGTCCCAGCGCCGACGCAGTTCGTCGTAGCGGGCGAACCGTTCCTGTCGCGCCTCGTGATACGTGCCGAACCCGCCGCCGTGCACCCAGGCGTCCGCGCCGTCGCCGCCGGGCTCGACGCTCACGATCTTGTCCGCCGCTCGCGCGAGCAGCTCGCGGTCGTGCGACACGAACAGGACGGTTTTGCGGGTTTCCTTCAGCCGGGCTTCGAGCCAGCGTTTGCCGGGCACGTCGAGGTAGTTGTCCGGCTCGTCCAGCAGCAGCACCTCGTCCGGCCCGCGCAGCAACGCTTCCAGCACCAGGCGTTTCTGCTCGCCGCCGCTGAGCGTCCGCACGAGCCGCCAGCGCGCGCGGTCGAACGGCACGCCGAGCGCCTCGGTGGTGCACATATCCCAAACAGTCTCGAACTCGTACCCACGAGCTTCGGCCCAGTCGCTGAGCGCCTGCGCGTACCGCATTTGCGCGGCCTCGTCGTCGACCTTCAGCAGCCGCTCCTCGGCCGCGTCGACCGCCAGGGCAGCATCGCGGACCCGGTGCGGGGCAACGGAAACCAGCAGATCCCGCACCGTGCGCTCGTCGCGCACCGACCCGACGAACTGCGCCATCACGCCCAGCCCGCCGGTCACCGTGACCGCGCCCTCGTCCGGCTTCAGCTCTCCCGACAGCAGCCGCAGCAACGTGGTCTTGCCCGCGCCGTTAGGGCCGACCAATGCGACGACCGCGCCCTCGCCGACCCGGAACGAGACGTCGCCGAGCAGCGGACGCCCGTCGGGCAGCACGTAGCGCAGGTGCGCGGCCTCCAAATGCCCCATGTCCCGGCACTCTACCCAGACTGCCGCGAATCGCCGCACGGTTTTCCGGCCGTCCACAGAGGACACGAAAGCGGCGGCGCCGGGGAGAACCGGCACCGCCGCTCTTGGAATCGCCTTATGCCTTGCGCTGCATGCTTTCCCGCGCTGGGTTGGCCTGCTCCGCCGCCTTCGGGTCCTTCTCGTTCTGCTTCGCGCGCACGCCGGACTCGACGCGGTCGCCGAGATCCTTGTCCACGTTGTGCCAGTACTCGAAGGCTCGCTTCAGCACCGGTTCGGTCACCCCGTTGAGCAGGTGCCCGACGATGTTGTCCACCAGCCGCTCGCGCTCGGCGTCGTTCAGGACGTCGCGCACCATCGTGCCGGCCTGGCCCCAGTCGTCGTCCTCGGCGTGGTCGACGTAGGCCGAGCGGACCATCTCGCCGTCGGCGTGCCAGCCCGCGGGCGTGCCGTAGCGTTCCGTGTCGGCGCGCGGACCGCCCTTGGAGTTCGGCGCGTACACCGGGTCGGAGACCTTGGCGTAGCGCATCGCGCCGTCCTTGCTGTAGCTGTGCACCGGCGCGGTCGGCGCGTTCACCGGCAGCTGCTTGTAGTTCGCGCCGATCCGGTACCGGTGTGCGTCGGCGTAGGCGAAGAGCCTGCCCAGCAGCATCCGGTCCGGGCTCGGGCCGATGCCGGGCACCAGGTTGTTCGGCTCGAACGCGGCCTGCTCGATCTCGGCGTGGTGGTCGGTCGGGTTGCGGTCGAGCGTCATCTTCCCGACCTCGATCAGCGGGTAGTCGCCGTGCGGCCACACCTTCGTCAGGTCGAACGGGTTGAACCGGTAGTTCTTCGCGTCCTCGAACGGCATCACCTGGACGTGCAGCGTCCAGCTCGGATAGTCGCCGCGCGCGATCGCCTCGAACAGGTCGCGGGTGTGGTAGTCGGTGTCCGCCGACGCCATCTGGTCGGCCTCGTGCTGGGTGAAGTGCTCGACGCCCTGGTCGGTCTTGAAGTGGTACTTGACCCAGAACTTCTCGCCCGCGGCGTTGACCCACATGTAGGTGTGCGAGCTGTAGCCGTTCATGTGCCGCCACGTGCGCGGGATCCCTCGGTCGCCCATCAGCCAGGTGACCTGGTGCGCCGATTCGGGGGAGAGCGTCCAGAAGTCCCACTGCATGTCGTGGTCGCGCAGGTTGCTGTCCGCGCGGCGTTTCTGCGACCGGATGAAGTGCTGGAACTTCAGCGGGTCCTTGATGAAGAACACCGGGGTGTTGTTGCCGACGAGGTCGTAGTTGCCCTCGGTGGTGTAGAACTTCAGCGCGAACCCGCGCGGGTCGCGCCAGGTGTCCGGGCTGCCGCGCTCGCCCGCCACGGTGGAGAACCGGGCGGCCATTTCGGTTTTCACGCCCGGCTGGAACACCGCGGCCTTGGTGAAGCGGCTGACGTCGTTGGTCACCTCGAAGCGGCCGAACGCGCCGCTGCCCTTCGCGTGCGGCTGCCGTTCCGGCACCCGTTCCCGGTTGAACTGCGCCATCTGCTCGATCAGGTAGTGGTCCTGCAGCAGGATCGGGCCGCCCGGGCCGACAGTGAGCGAATGCTCGTCGCTCTCGGCCGGGATGCCGGCGTCCGTGGTGGTCGCCGGGGGTTTCGGTTCTTCGGTCATCTCGCGAACTCCTCGTGGTGGTCGGAAACGCCGGAGCAGTCGGGGCACAGACCCCAGAAGACGATCTCGGCCTCGTCCACGGCGAACCCGCGCCGGTCGTGCGGCGTGAGGCAGGGGGCCTCGCCGCGGACGCAGTCGACGTCCTCGGCCCGGCCGCAGCGGCGGCACACCAGGTGGTGGTGGTTGTCGCCGGTCCGCCGTTCGAACCGCGCCGGATGCCCGGACAGCTCGATCCGGCGGACGAGACCCGCTTCGCCGCACGCGGCGAGCACGTCGTAGACCGCTTGGATCGACACGCTGCCCAGGCTCTCGCGCACGCCCGCCGCGATCGCCTCGACGGTCGCGTGCGGGTGCTCGCCGAGCCAGCCGAGCACGGCTTGCCGCGGCTTGGTGACGCGCAGGCCCGCCGCCCGCAGCGTCGCCGCCGAGTCCGGCATCGGAGTCCTCCCCGGGGATCTGGAACCGCTCCAGTTCCGCCGGTTACCCCCTCTTCCCGGCTCTCACACCTGGGTGTCACCCACCGGCCGGACGAGTTCGGCGAGGTGCGCGCGAAGGACGGCGACGCACTCGTCGGCCGAGGTGAGTTCCGGCTGCAGCACGGCCCGGAACGCGATCCCGTCGATGAGCGCGGCCAGCCGGGGCGCTTCGACTTCGGGGTCCTTCGGCTCGAACCGGCCGCTGCGAACCTGTGCGTCGAGAATGCGGCGAGCCAGCGTCACGGTGCCTTGAACCGCTTCCCTGGCCAGGTCGTCCAATCCCGGATCGGCGCGCGCGGCCATCAGGAATTCCACCAGCACGGTCACTTCGGTGCGCCGGCGCTCGTCCAGCGGAAGCAGTTCGGACAGGAATTCGGTGAGCTGGTCGACGGCTTCCTCCGGCGACAGCTCCGACAGCGACCCGATCTTCTCGCGGCGTTCGACGAGCCGCGCGGTCGTCCGGTCGATGGTGGTGCGCATCGCGAACCGCATCAGCGCGTGCTGACTGTCGAAGTAATGCCGCACCGAGCCGATGTTCAGCCCCGACTCCGCGGCGACCGCGCGCAGCGAGACCGCGTGCAGCCCGTCTTTCGCGGCCAGCCGCAGCACCGCGTCGGCGATGTGCGCGCGTCGCTCTTCCCCGTCCACCACTCTAGGCACTGGACTTTTATATCACAGACGTGATACAAACGGTTTGTATCACAGGTGTGACAGAAAGGGGTGCGCCGTGGAGACGGTGCTGAACATCCTGCTGATCCGGTTCGGCATCATCGCCGCGATCGTCGTGGTCGTCGGCCTGGCCGGCTTCGCGCTGATCGTTTCGCTGCGGCGGCGGGGCAAGGGGGAGCGCGTGCGGGAAGGCGCGGCAACGCTCGCGAAATCCGCCGCTCAGGCGATGGACCGGCGCGGGGCGCGGGGAGTGCGCGGACGCGTCGGCGGCGAGGTCGTGCGCCAGGCCGCGCGGTGGCTGGACGAGGACCCGGGCCGGAAGCGGTCCGGCCGGTGAACGCGGCGCTGCTCGCCGACGGGGACGGGATCCTGCAGCATCTCATGCACGATCTGCTGGTGAAGGGGCTGATCGTGCTGGGGGCGGTGCTGGTGGCGGTGATCGGGGTCGTGGTGATCTGGAAAAAGGTGGGGCGCTGAGTCTTCGGCTTTCTTTGGCTTGGCGGGCTTCGCCGTTTGGCGGGTCGACCCCGCGCAGTACGCGACATGTGGCGGTGCTAGCCGGGCTCGGGATTTCGGCACGATGGAGTCCTCACCTGGAAGACGGAGGCCGTTGATGAGTTATCCGTTCGATCCCGAAATCGCCGCCGCGATCCCGATGCTGCCCGAAGTCGACTTCCGCGACGTCGCTGCCTCGCGCGCGGGAATGGCCGAGCTGCTCGCCTCGATGCAAGGCGAGTTCGACGGCACCGGCGTGACCGCGCGCGACGAGACCGTGCCCGGCCCCGAAGGCGCACCGGACGTTCCGATCCGGGTTTACACGCCGGATCGCGTCGCGACGAAGGCGCTGCTGTTCGACATCCACGGCGGTGGTTTCGCGCTCGGCGACCTGGAAGTCGACCACGCGACCAATGTCGAACTGGCACGGGAACTCGGTGTCGTGGTCGTGTCGGTCGAGTACCGGCTCGCGCCGGAAAATCCGTACCCGGCCGGGCTGGAGGACTGCTACGCGGCGCTCGAATGGTCGGTCAAGCATGCTGACGAACTGGGCGTCGACCCGGAAAAAGTGGTCGTCTACGGCGTGAGCGCGGGCGGCGGACTGGCCGCGGCGCTGGCGCTTTTGGCCCGCGACCGAGGCGGCCCGTCGATCGCGTTCCAGTTCCTCTCCGTGCCGGAACTGGACGACCGCCTCGAGACCGGCAGCATGCGCCAGTTCGCGGACACCCCGATCTGGCACCGGGGCGCCGCCGAGGCGAGCTGGGATTACTACCTGGGCGGCCCCGGCAAACGCGGCGGCCCGGACGTCTCGGTTTACGCGGCGCCGGCCCGGGCGACCGATCTCTCGGGCTTGCCGCCCGCGTACGTGTCGGTGATGGAGTTCGACCCGCTGCGGGACGAGGGAATCGCTTACGCCCAAGCCCTTCTGGCGGCTGGGGTGCCTACGGAACTGCATCTGTTCCCGGGTACTTTCCACGGCTCGGCGGTGCTCCGGCACGCGACGGTGAGCCGCCGGGAGACCGCGGAGCGCCTGGCGGTGCTGGCTCGGGTGCTGGGGGTCGAGGCGGGCTGAGGGCACCGGAATTGTCGGTGGGAGCCGATAGAGTGGATAACGGGGGGACCCCCGCGCGAGCGGAATCGCTGTCCCTCAAGCAGATTCCGCCAACCTCCGTGCCACCAACGCCATCCGCGCCCGGAACCGTCCCGCCGTGTCGTCCAGTGTCCACCCCAACGCGTCCTCCACATGCGCCAAGCGCGCCGCCACCGAACTGTGGTGGCGGTGCAGCGCGATCGCCGCTTGGCGCAAGGAACCCGTGCGGCAGAAGGCTTCCAGCGTTTCCAGATCACCGCTCTCGGCAAGCGCGTTCAACGCCAGCACGTCCGGCTGCGCGCGCAACCGCTCCGCCGGGATCTCCGCCAGCAGCGTCGCCGAGCCGAGGTCCTCGTGCACGATCAGCGGCCGCGATTTCGCCGCGAATCGGGTGGCCAGGCGAGCTTGCAGCCACGAACTCCGGGCCGCCAAACCGTCGACCGCGTCGCCGACGCCTACCCGGACGGTGTCCGGCAGCGTGCGGTCCTTGGCCCGCAACGCCAGCGTCTCGCGCAACGTCGGGACCACCGAATCCGGACCTTCGCGCGGCTGCAGCACCACCGCGGCCACCCCGCCGACGACAGCCACCCGCGCACCGAGCGGGCCGCCGCGGGCGACGAGGGCTACAGCGTCCGCACCGGCGTCGCGGCCAGGGCCAGAACCGACCGCCACCACTCGCAGCGGGCGTGTGGTGTCCAGGCCGAGCAGGGTCAGTGCCCGTGTCCGGTCCTCGTCCGCGGCCTGCTCGCCCAGCACTAGTTCGACTAATGCCGGGTCCGCCAGATGCGGTGCGGCGGGCTGCGGTTCGACGGGATTGAGCACTTTCGCCGAGATCGCGAGCCGTTCGAGCACCAGGACGTCGAGCGGACCGGGCTCGCCCGCGCGTTCCAGCCACACCCGCCCGGCGCCGTCGAGGTCCACTACGACGGCGCCGGGCGGCACCGGACCGTCGCCGCCGGGTTCGCCGGTCGGGCGGAACCGCAGTACGGTTCCGTCGACACAGCGAATCCCGGCTACGCATTCCGCGAGAAAAGCCGTGGCGCGCAGCAAATCCGGCAGTGTCGCACGGCGGGCGATCAGCTCGTCGAAATACGCGATGACGCGCACCGCCGTTTCCGCGCCGGAATCGACCGCGGACAACCGCACCAGCAAGCCCTTCACGAGGTCCAGCTTACCGCGAGTCTCAAGTGGACAGTCCGGTCAGCGGATGCAGCTCCTCCCACCGCGGCACGCGCGGCGCGAACCGGAGCGTCAGCCCGGCTTCCGCCGGCGTGCGGTCGGCCTTGCGCGCGTTGCAGCTGCGCGCCGACCCGCCGCACGCGGCGACGGTGTTGAGCCAGCTCGTGCGCGGGCCGCCGCGCGAGACCGGCGTGACGTGGTCGACCGTGGTGGCCCGGCGCCCGCAGTAGGCGCACGTGTGCCGGTCGCGCCGCAGCACGCCGGAACGCGACCAGCGCGGCGGCCCGGAATACCGCCACTTCATCACGACGTAGCGCAGCAGCCGCACCACCTTCGGCCGCGGGAAGACGCCGAGGTCCGGCCCGTCGCTTTCGTGGACGACCGCGACCTGGCGGACCAGCATCCGGATGGCATGGGGGAGCGAGACGGTGTGCAGGGGCTCGTAGCCGGCGTTGAGAACCAGGACTCCCATGGCGACGGGCACCTCCTTTCCACGGTCGTTACGGGCCGTGAACGCAAAAGCCGCCCGGCCGGTGCTCCGGCGGGCGGCTCCTCGCTCACGGCGTGGCAGGCCACGTCATGGCGCGGAGCCGGGAATGCCCGACAGGTGCATGCATTCGGCGCGGTGCGGCATTCCGTGGTTCCTTTCGTGGCTGGACAGCTTCATCATTGTCGCCCCGCGCGCCCGCGTCAACGGAAAATGATCGTCCCGGTTTTCAAGATCCACAATGGATTCAACGCGGGCGAGCGGAAGCGCTTTCCCGTTTCGGCGGCGTCCGGTACAGCTCGCCGAGCAAGGCCACCGCGGCATGCGTGGCCGGATGCGGATCGTGTGCGCGCCAGGCGAGCTGGACCGGCACCGGCGGGGCGTCGCGGACCCGCCGGTACACGATGCCGTCGCGGCGATACTGCGTCACCGTCGAATGCGGGGTGACGCCGACGCAGCGGCCGGAGGTGATCGTGGCGAGCCAGTCGTCGACGTCGTGCGTCGGCTCGATCCGCGGGCGCGCGTCCGGCGGCCAGAGGTCGGCGGAAGTGGTGCCAGTGCGCGGATCGACCACCAGCAGCCGCGACGCGAGATCGGCGAGCGCGACGGTGCGGCGGCGCACGAGCGGATCGTCGACGGCCATGGCGCAGTAACGGTCCTCGTGCCCGACCGTCGCGTGCGCGAACTTTCCCGCGGGCACGTGATGCCGCACCACGGCGAGATCGACCAGCCCTTCCGCCAGCCCGGCGGTCGCGGTGTTGGCGCGCACGAGCAGCAGTTCGACGTCCGGGTACCGCGCGGCCCAGCGGCGCTGGAATTCCGCGGTGTGCTTGCCCATCGCCGACCACGCGTGGCCGATGCGCAGCCGCGTGTGCCCGGTGGTCGCTTCGCGGACGAGATCGTCGGCCTCGGCGAGCAGGTGCCGGGCGCGTGCGAGCACCTGGACGCCGGCCGTCGTCGGTTCGAGGCTCCGGCTGGTGCGGTGCAGCAGCTGCACGCCGAGAACCCGTTCCAGCGAAGCCAAATTCCGCGATACGGCCGCCTGCGAGACGCCGAGTTCGAGCGCGGCGTCGGTGAAGGTCCCGGCGTCCACGATCGTCACGAGACAGCGCAGCTGCCGCAGCTCCAGATCCATGCGTCCAGCGTATCGCTGATGCGGTCAATGCATTTTGCGCATGGATCGGCCGGTCTCATGCTCGACCGCATGGCGACTACGGAACTGGCTCCGCGAACGCGCGGCAACACCCGGGCGGCCGGTGCCGCGATGCTGCTCGGCAGCGCGCTGTCCAACCAGGTGGGCGCGGCGACGGCGGCGCTCGCGTTCCCGGTCCTCGGCCCGCCGGGCGTGGTGGCGGTCCGCCAGTGGGTGGCGGCGGTGGTGCTGCTGGCGGTCGGACGGCCGCGGCTGCGGACATTCACCGCGCGGCAGTGGTGGCCGGTGCTCGGCCTGGCCGCCGTGTTCGCGACGATGAACCTGTCGCTGTACACGGCGATCGACCGGATCGGCCTCGGACTGGCCGTGACGCTCGAATTCCTCGGCCCGCTGGCGATCGCGCTGGCTGGCTCGCGCCGCCGGACGGACCTGGCGTGCGCGGTCGCCGCCGCAGTCGCGGTCGGAGCGCTGATGCGGCCGCAGCCGAGCACGGACTACCTCGGGATCGGGCTCGCGCTGGTCGCCGCGCTGTGCTGGGCCTGCTACATCCTGCTGAACCGCACCGTCGGCCGTCGCCTGCCCGGCGCGGCGGGTTCGGCCGCCGCGGCTGGGGTGTCCGGTCTGCTTTACGTGCCGATCGGGGTGTTCGCGATGCTGCACCACCCGCCGACGCCGGGCGCGCTCGCGGCGGCGCTCGCCGCCGGGCTGTTGTCGTCGGCGCTGCCGTTTCTCGTCGATCTGATGGCGCTGCGGCGGGTCCCGGCGCAGTTCTTCGGAGCGTTCATGAGCGTCCACCCGGTGCTGGCCGCACTCGTCGGGCTCGTGCTGCTGGACCAGCGGCTCGACGCCGTCGCGTGGGCCTCGATCGGGGTGATCGTGGCGGTGAACACGGTGACGGTGCTGCGGCGGGCGCGGTAATTGTCGGTGGGGCGGGCTAACGTAGGCGGCGCTGGCTAGGGAGGTGCGGCGTGGTGCGGATCGCGGATCAGGAGTGGCCGGCGACGGTCGTGCCCGCCGACGCGCGCGAACGTTCGCAGGCGACGGGCGTGCTCGTCCGCCGCATGGGCTGGGTGTCCGAGCGGCTGACGCGGGAGGAACGCGACGACGTCGAGCGGCAGCTGGAATTCTGGTACTCCAACGGATACTGCCCGGACGCGCTGCTGATCGCGATGAGCGCGCTGCCGGACGGGACGCGCCAGCGGCCGCGCCGGGCCGGCGAAAAGCCGGGCGATTTCCTGCGGTCGCGGATGAAGGGCTGGTTCGTCGACGAGTCCGCTGCCGGAGACCTGACCGAGGTGCGCGAACCGCCCCGGCGCGGGCAGACCTTCGAGGCCTGGCTCGCGAACCGGCGCAAGCAGGCGGCGGACGAGGGCACGTATCAACGGCGCTCGCGGTTGACCGACGCGGGGGAGCGGGCCAGGGCCGAGGCCCGCACGATCGCGTCGTTCCGGCGGAAGGATCCGCTCGCGCGCGTGCGCGAGAGCGAACGGCGGCGTGCTGCGGCATTGGAGAGTCTGCGAGTGGTGGGCGAGGCGGTCGAGGTGCCACCGCCGCCAGCCTCGGTCTCCGCGACGCCGCGGATGGTCGCGTCGTTCGCCGGGCGACAGTCGTTGGCCGCGCATTCGCCGCAGGTGCTTCGAATTGTCGAGCGGTTGCGGGCGGAAAAGCGGGGGCCGTCGGCGACGGAGCTGGCGGTGCTGCGGAACGCGGTTCGGGACGCGCACCACAATGCCGGGCTGGGGACGTTGGAGGCGGCCAGTGCGGAGGTCAACGACGTGGATTCGTTGACGCCGGACGGGCAGCGGATCAAGGATTTCCTCGCGCGCGCCGCGGACGACCGGCTGCCGCTTGACGCGACTGTGCGGTTGCTTCACTCGATGCGGTGAGCCTTGCGTGTCGGGTCACCCGTCGCGGGGATGGTGCTTCCAGACTCGCCCGGTGATGAACACGTCGATGGACGATGCCGGACGCTGTTTGCTTTCGGTGGCGTGGAATATCCGGACTGGCGGGCCTCGGGCTGATCCGCGGGCGGATGAGGTGCGGGAGCGGTTGCGGACGGTGTGTCGCGGGTTGGGGCATGCGGCTTGTCGGGCCGCTGTCGGGGGCGGCGTCGGTGGGGATCCGGTGCCGTTGTTGCGGTTGGCTGATCGGGCTTTTGAGATTGATACTTTGCTGTTGCTGGTGGGGACTTCGTTGATTCCGGATTCCGGGCGGGATTTGCGGTGGTGGGGGGAGATCGAGGCGCTCTTGGCTGAGGTGGACGGGATGGTGGGGGAGGCTTCGGCTGTGTTGGGTGGGGTTTTTGTGTGAGTTCCCGGGGGGTCGGCTCGTCGCCTGGCGGCGACATTGCTTTTGAGTGGTGCGTGGGGCACCCCGAAGCTGAGTGTGACTACGGCGCGGAGGTGCTTGTCAAGGCGGGAAAGATGCCTTGACAAGC
>NZ_JBSFNS010000111.1:0-27391 GCF_053587275.1 Amycolatopsis sp. NPDC003676 | reverse complement strand
GGAAAGATGCCTTGACAAGCACCCCCAGACCGCAGGGACGCTTTATATCGGGGTGCGGGGGAGGGGCTGGGTGCCTCGATCGTTGGGTGCACCGGCGGCGGTTCGGGAGTGGGCTGGGGCTTGCGCTCCAATGTGGCATTGGGTGCGTCTGATGCAGCGAATGCCACATTGGGTGCGCGGGACGCAACCAATGCCGCATTGGGGCGCATCCTGGCGGGGGCTGGGTGGGTCGTGAGGGGAACCCTGAGGGAATCAGAGTCCCTGAGGGTGGCCCTCACGAAAACAGATCAGAGGGCAGCCAGGGCGGTTAGGCGGCTGGCCAGCAGGTCGATGTCGGACTCGGTGGTGCGGTGGTTCGTGATGCAGGCGCGGATGCAAGCCTGGCCGCGAATTCTTGCTGGGCCCAGCATTGCGGTGCCTTCTTCGTGGAGTCTCGTGAGGAGTTCTGCGTGTGCTTCGGCGTTGCGGCCGGGCATTCGGATGCAGACTGCGGTGAGTGTCACCGGGTTCATCAAGTCCAAGCCGGGGGCGGCGGCGATGTGTGCGCCTAGTCGGGTGGCTAAAGACAGGCAGCGTTCGGTGACTGTTCGGAAGGCTCCTACGCCGAACGTGCGCAGGGCGGCCCAGACCTTCAAAGCCTTGAAGCTGCGGGAAAGTTGCGGGCCGTGGTCCATGTAGTCGAGTAGGTGGGCGTCGTCTATTGCGGTGAGGTACGACGACGTTGAGGAGAAAGCGAAGGCTGCTCGTAGCTTCGCCATGTCCTTGACTAGCAGGGCTCCTGCTTCCAGCGGGGCGAAGAGCAGCTTGTGCGGGTCTAGGGTGATGGAGTCTGCGCGGGACAACGGAGCCAGTGCCTCGCGGGTTGAATCGGCTAGGACGAATAGGGCTCCGTACGCGCCGTCTACGTGTAGCCAGAGGTCTTCTTTTGCGCAGAGGTCGGCAATGGGGTCGATTGGGTCTATCGAGCCAGTAGTTACTGTGCCTGCGGTGGCTACGACGCAGAACGGTTCTTTTCCGGCGGCGCGGTCGTCGGCGATTGCTTGGGTTAGCAGGTCGACGCGGAGTTGGAAACGGTCGTCGGCAGGGATTGTGCGGACGTTGGCCAGGCCGATTCCTAGGAGGGCGGCGGCTTTGACCACGCTGCGGTGTGCTTCGTCGGAGGTGTAAAGCACTAGGGGCGCACGGGTTTCCTGCAAGCCCCGTTCGCGGAAGTCTGGTCTGCGGTCGGCGATGGCGGCGGTGATCGCGTCTTTCGTGGCTCCGGAACCGCCGTTGGTGAGGAGGCCGCCGGAGGACGGGCCTAGGGCGAAGAGGCTGGTTAGCCAGTCTATGACGGAGCGTTCGATTACGTTGGCAGCGGGGGAGATCTGCCACAGGTTGCAGTTTTGGTTCAGTACTGCGGCGATCGCTTCGGCGTAGGGGCTGATGCCGTTTGGCGGGCCTTGGACGTAGGCGAGGAAGCGTGGGTGTGCGATCGTGGTGGTGTAGGGCACGATCCGGTCTGCTACGTCGGCGAAGAATGCTTCTACGCCTAGGCCTTCTTCCGGGAACGGCTCGGCTAGCAGTTTGGCCAGGGTTTCCCGGTCCGCGTCAGGGGCGATCGGGCGACTGGTTAGTGAATTTTCGTAGCTGTCGGTGAACCTGGCCAATAGTTCGGCCGCTTTGGTCCGTTCGGCGGCGGTGAGAATGAGGGTGGTGCCGTCCATGCGCCCTCTTCTGTTCGAAGGTCTTTTCGGGCACAAGGTGGCATGGTCTAGAACAGTGGCGCAATGGCGGAAAGTTGGCGGACGGCGTTTCTGGCTGCTGAGTCGAATGAGCCCGGGAAAGGAGTGCCCGAACGGCCGGGGAAACTAGGGAAACCGGGCATGATCGGGGTGTGCGGCCGAACGGCGGTACCGGGAAAAGGTTGGGGGGCAAGGGGTTCCGGGGGTCGGCTCCGACGGAGCGGGGCGGAGCCGACCGGGCGGAGCGGGTCAGGAGAGTTCGTCGGTCAGGTCGGTGAAATCGGCGGTGTTCCAGCGTTCTGGGCGCATGGAGATGACGACGTTGTGGCTCTGCTCTGGAGTGGCTTTGACGTAGGCGATCGCGGCTTCCTCTGGCAGGTATCGGCGCGCCATCTCCAGGCGGTCTTCCTCGGTGACTGCGCGGACGCCGGTGACGGGGCCTTCGGCGGTCGCGTAGCGGATGGTCTTCGGGTCTTGCACACACAGGGCGAAGCGGCCGGCGGCTTCGATCAGCTTTGTCTTCCGGGCACCGGGCGAGGTGAGCACGGTGACCTCGCCGCCGGGGGTGTACTGGTGCCAGATCGGGGTGGTCAGGGGTGCGCGACCGGGCTCCGCGGTCACGCTCAGGACGCTGATGATCGGTTCGGCTAGCAGGGCCTCGCGTTCGGCGGGCGGGATCTTGCTGACCATCTCGGGGTCTCCTTAAGGCCAATTGATTTGCCTTTAGGTTACGCACACTTCAGGCGTTAAGGCCAGCCCCTTTGTTTTAGGATGGCCGGATGACTCGGCCGGGCGGGCGTAGCGCGCGGGTGCGTGAAGCGGTGCACCGTGCGGTGATTGAGCTGCTCGCGGAGGGCGAGACGACTGCGGGGGTGCCGCAGATCGCCGAGCGGGCTGGGGTGAATCCGACCAGCGTTTATCGTCGCTGGGGGAGTTGCGCGAGCGTGCTGCTCGACGCTGCGGTCGCTCGGTTGAGCCTCACCTCGCCGGTGCCGGACACGGGGTCGCTGCGGGGTGACGTCGAGCAGTGGGCGACGGCGGTCGAGCGCGCGCTGGCTGATCCGGACGGCGCGGTGCTGGTTCGGGCGTTGATCAGCTTTATCGGGACCAACGCTGATCCGATCGAGCATTTGCTGTCGCGTGGCGACGACCTGGAGCAGATGCTGACGGCGGCCGCCGCGCGTGGCGAGCCTGCGTTGGAGCTGCAGGAGCTGCTGGATTACGTGCTCGCGCCGCTGTACCTGCGGGTGTTGCTGAGCAGGCCGATCGAACCGGGGATCGGCCTGCAGCTGGCCGATCGGTTGCTTACGGCAGCAGGTCTTCCTCCCGCTTCCGGCCAAGGTGGTTGAACAGCAGGTTCAGGACGAAGGCCAGCACGGCGGCGACGGTGATCGGGCTGCCGCAGATCGTGCGCAGCCAGGCGGGGAAGTGCTGGAAGAACACCGAGTTGCCGAAGCGGTCGAGGCCAAAAGCGGGCAGCAGGCCGACGCCGAGGGCTACTGACACCACGAAAGCGTTGTGGTTGCCGGAAAAGTCGACCTTCTTGAGCGTCTGCACGCCGACGACCCCGACCATCGCGAACATCACCACCGCGACGCCGCCGACGACGGGTTCCGGGATCGCGGCGATGAACGCGCCGATCTTCGGTACCAAGCCCATCACGACCAGCATGCCGCCGGTCGTGGCGACCACCCAGCGGCTGCGCACGCCGGTCATCTGCACCAAGCCGACGTTCTGCGCGAACGCGGTGTCCGGGAAGGAGTTCATGAAGCCGCCGAAGATCGCGGACAGGCCGTCGGTCGCGAGGCCGCGGGAGAGGTCGGACGGCGTGACCGGGCGGCCGGTGATCTCGCCGACCGCGATCAGGTCGGCGGTGGTTTCGGTGAACGACACCAGCATGACCACGCACATCGACACCACCGCGGCGACCGGGAACGTCGGCGCTCCGAAGTGGAACGGCGAGGCCAGCCCGAACCAGCTCGCGTCGCCGACGCCGGAGAAGTGCGTGCGGCCGAGCGGGATCGCGATCAGCACGCCGGCGATGAGCGCGACCAGCGGACCGATCTGGCCGAGGAAGCCGCGCAGCACCCGGGTGAACAGCACCACCAGCGCGATCACGCCGAACGCCAGCCCGAGGTTCGCCGGATCGCCGTAGGACGGGTCGCCGGTGTCGTGCCCGCCGATCATCGCGGTGCCGGGGCCGAGCAGCGAGATGCCGATGACCAGCAGCAACGTCCCGGACACCAGCGGCGGGAAGAACCGGATCAGCGCGGCGAACGGCCGGGCGATCAGCAGGCCGAAGACCCCGGAGGCGATCATCGCGCCGTACACCGCGGTGATGCCGTACTGCGCGGCGATCAGGATCATCGGGTTGACCACGGTGAACGTCGCGCCCGCGACCACCGGCAGCCGGACGCCGAACAACCGTCCGATGCCGACCGACTGGACCAAAGTGGCCAGTCCGGCGACGAACAGGTCGGCGTTCACCAGCAGTGCGATCGACGCGTTGTCCAGATGCAGCGCGCTGCCGATGACCAGCGGAACGGCGATGCAGCCGGTGTACATGATCGCCATGTGCTGCAGTCCGAGCAGGAGCAGCCGTCCGGCGGGGAGGCCCCGGTCGACCGGGTGCGCGGCGTTGGTCATGAGCGGCTCCTTCTGGTTGTTCCCGCCGGATTATCGCTGCACATACCGCCGGTTTGTGTGTGACCATGCCAGACATGACTGCACGACCTCCGTTCCGTGCCGATCATGTAGGGAGCCTGCTGCGGCCGGCGGTGCTGCGCGAAGCGCGGCGCGACCACGCGGCTGGGGAGATCTCCGCCGAACAGCTGCGAGCCGTCGAGGACGACGCGATCCGCGACGTCGTGAAGATGCAGAAGGCGGCCGGCCTCGAATCGGCGACCGACGGCGAGTTCCGCCGGTCCTCCTGGCACATGGACTTCATCTACGCGCTCGGCGGCGTCTCGCGCAGCGACGAGCGGCTGCACGTGAAATTCCACAATCTGGCCGGCGACCTGGAATTCAGCCCGCCGGGCCTGCAGGTCGACGGCAAGGTGCGGCTCGACGAGCCGATCTTCGCCGACCACTTCGAGTTCCTCAAGGCGCACACCGACCCGGGCATCACGCCGAAGCTGACCATCCCGTCGCCGAGCATGGTCTATTACCGCGGCGGCCGGGCGGCGGTGAGCGAGACCGTGTACCCGGAGCTGGACGAGTTCTTCACCGACCTCAGCGCGGCGTACGCGGAGCAGTTGCGCGCGATGAACGCGCTCGGCTGCACGTATCTGCAGCTGGACGACACCAGCCTGGCGTATCTCAACGACCCGAAACAGCGTGAGCTCGTCGCGCGCATGGGCAGCGACCCGGACACCATGCACCTGCGCAACATCTCGACGATCAACGCCGCGCTCGCCGGGAAACCGGACGACCTGACCGTGACGACCCACCTGTGCCGCGGCAATTTCCGCTCGTCGTGGGTGGCGTCCGGGAGCTACGAGTTCGTCGCCGAAGCGCTGTTCGGCGAGCTGGCGGTGGACGGATTCTTCCTGGAGTACGACGACGAACGTTCCGGCGGCTTCGAGCCGTTGCGGTTCGTGCCGAAGGGAAAACGGGTCGTGCTCGGGCTCGTGACCAGCAAACGGCCGGATTTGGAAGACCCGGACGCACTGGTCCGGCGGATCGAGGAAGCGTCGCGGTATGTGGACGTCGACCAGCTGTGCTTGTCGCCGCAGTGCGGGTTTTCGTCCACTGAGGAGGGAAACGACCTGACCGCCAGTGAGCAGCTGCGGAAGCTGGAGCTGATCGTTTCCACGGCGGAGCGGGTCTGGGGTCGTTCGTGATCACCTGCGTTGTCGATTACGTGATCGACCCGGAGAAGATCGCGGACTTCGAACGGTTCGCCGACGAGTGGATGCGCCTGGTGCGGCGCGAGGGCGGGGTGCACCACGGGTATTTCCTGCCCGCGGAAGGGGCCAGCGACGAGGCCCGGGCGTTGTTCAGCTTCGAAAGCCTTGCCGCGTACGAGCGGTATCGGACACTGTTCGGAGTGGACCCGGAATTCGTGGCGGCGGACCGGATCCGGGACGAGAGCGGGTGCGTGATCCGGTATCGGCGGACGTTCATGCGGCCGTTGCTGCCGGAGTGATCATTCGAGGTAGCGCGACAACTGGGCGGCCCCGTCCAGCATCGCGTGTGCTCGGGTCGTGAGCCGGGAACGCCAGGTGCGCAAGGCTTCTTCCAGCGGCGCGACCCCGCCCGCGTGCCGGACCTGCTCCAGTACCGCCGCGATCCGGGCCAGCGGGTAGCCGCCGCGGCGCAGTTGATGGGCGAGGCGGGCGTCGCGGACCGCGGCCGGTGGGTAGCGGCGGTTTCCGGCTCGGTCGCGTTCCGGCTGGAGGATCCCGGCGGCCTCCCATTTGCGCAGCGTGGCCGGGTGCACGGACAGCTGGTGCGCTAGCGCGCCGATCGACGGCACCGTCACCCGGACAGCCGGTTCCTGCGTCAGGTTCCGCAGCGCGTGCTCGACTTCGGTGAGGGTGCCGCGATCGCGCAGCAACTCGGCGTGGCCCTCGTCGATCAGCTGGAACGCGGTGTCTTCCGAACGCTCGTTGACCGCGCGCAGGATCGCCGCCGCGCGGGCGTGGCCGAAGCCGGGACGCAGGGTGAGGAAGGCGCGCAAGGCTTGTGCGTGGCGTTCGGTGTACGTCCGGTAGCCCTGCGGTCCGCGTTCGGCGGGCGGGAGGATGCCGTCCTCCTCGTAGTTGCGGACAGCCTGGGTCGACAGGCCGTGCTCGCGGGCGAGGTCTTTCGGACGCATGTCACCTCCGGTTTGAGGGTTACACGCCATTCAACCAGGTGTTTTGCGCAGAAGTGCCAACGGAGAGTTCAACGATACGGTCAAAGCAATGCAGACCTTTGACGACTTCCTCGCGCACCGTTCCCCGACGCTGCTCGGTCTGGGAGAACCCACGCACTGGACCGAGGCGTTCCCGTTGTTCCGCAACGAAATCTTCCAGCATCTGGTCCTCGAACACGGCTACCGGTCGATCGCGCTGGAGAGCGATTGCCTGGCCGGACGCTTGGTCGACCGCTACGTCACCACCGGCGAGGGCGACCTCGACAAGGTGCTGGCCACCGGGTTCAGCCACGGGTTCGGAGCGTTCCCGTCGAGCCGCGCGCTGGTCGAGTGGATGCGCGACCACAACGCTGGCCGGGCGCCCGAAGACCAGGTCCACTTCCACGGCTTCGACGCTCCGCTCGAGATGGCCAGCGCGCCCAGCCCGCGCGCGGTGCTCACCGAACTGCATGGCTTCCTGTCCAAGCACCTTGACGACGTCCCGCACGACGTCGCGACCATCGAGCGGCTGGCTGGCGACGACGCGGCGTGGGCCGACGAAGCGGCGATGTGGGACGGGGCGAAGTCCAAAGGGGACAGTCCGGACGCGCGCGAGCTGCGGTTGGTCGCCGACGATCTCGCTGGCCACTTCAAACGGGCTCGCCCGGCGCTGCCCGAAGGAGGAGACCTGCTCGCGCGGACCGCGGTCGGGCTCTGTCGCTACCACTCGCTGATGGCCGACACCTCGCCGGAACGGATGGGCAGGCTCGGGGCGCAGCGCGACACGATGATGGCGGACAACCTGCTCGCGCTCCCGGGCACCTTCGTCTCCGCGCACAACCAGCACCTGCAGCGGCGCGCGGCTTCGATGATGGGTGCGCAGTGGTGGAGCGCGGGCGCGCAGGTCGCTGATCGACTTGGTGACCGGTATGTGTTCATTGCCACCGATTTCGGGTTCTCCGATGCGGTAGGGGAGCCCGCGCCGGGGACATTGCAGGAGTATCTCGCCGCGACGGTTCAGGACCGTGAACTGGTCGAAACCGCCGGAATCGACCCCGATCTGCCTGCACGGACCGGCGACGGACGCGGGTATCTCCCGTTCGACGCGGTCGAGGCGGCGGACGCGATCGCGTTCCTGCGGCGGGTGTGACCGCTGCTCCTCGACGATCTTGGCTGAGGTGTGCTCAGATGGAGCGAGATGTCGGGAGGAGCGAGATGAGCACCGAGACCGTTCTCGTCGTCGGCGGTGGGCAAAGCGGGTTCCAGGCCGCGGCGTCCTTGCGCGACAAGGGGTTCGCCGGCCGCGTGGTTCTCGTCGGCGACGAGCCGGGGGTGCCGTATCAGCGGCCGCCGCTGTCGAAGGCGTATCTGGCGGGCAGCGCGGGCGTCGAGCAGCTGGTGCTGCGGCCCGAGGATTACTTCGCCGAGAAGGACATCGAGCTGGTCCCCGGCCGGGTCGCCGCGATCGACCGGGACGCGGCGAAGGTCCGGCTCGAGGACGGTACGGAGCTGGGTTACGACCATTTGGTGCTGGCCACCGGCGCGCGCAACCGTGCGCTGCCGGTGCCCGGTGCCGACCTCGAAGGCGTCCTGACGCTGCGCACGCGCGCGGACGCCGACCGGCTGCGGGCCTCGCTGGACGCGGCCGGCGACGTCGTGGTGATCGGCGGCGGGTTCATCGGGCTGGAGTTCGCCGCGCACGCCGGCCGTCCGGTCACCGTGGTGGAGGCGCAGGATCGGTTGCTGGCGCGGGTCGCGTCGCCGGAGATCTCGGAGTTTTTCGCCGAACATCACCGGGCGGCCGGGCACACGTTGTTGCTGGGCGTCGGGGTTACCGCGCTGCACGGGTCCGACCGCGTGGAGTCCGTCGAACTCTCCGACGGGCGACGGCTGCCTGCCGACCTTGTGGTCGTGGCGGTCGGCGTGCTGCCGGAAACCGCGCTGGCCGAGGCGGCTGGGCTTGAGGTGCGCAACGGCGTCGTCGTGGACGAGCACCTGCGCACGGAGGACCCGAAGATCTTCGCGATCGGCGACTGCGCTTGCTTCCCCTGCGTGCAGGCCGGGGCCGCGACCCGGCTGGAATCCGTGCAGAACGCCGTTGACCAGGCTCGATCGGTGGCCGCGGCGATCGCCGGGGAACCGGCTCGGTACGACAGCCTGCCGTGGTTCTGGACCGACCAGACCGGCGCGAAACTGCAGATCGCGGGCATTCTCGGGGCCGCCGACCGGACCGTGGTCACCGGTGATCGGTCCGCCGGGAAGTTCTCCGTGCTGTCCTTCCGCGACGACGTGTTGATCGCCGTCGAATCGGTCAACCGCGCGCCGGATCATATTGCTGCGCGCCGGTTGTTCGCCGCGGAGCCGCATCCGGCGTACGCGGATCTGGAAGCCAGCTCGTTCGATCTGAAAGCACACCTGAAGTCGCGCACCGCGGCTTGATCGGAGGTTCCGTTGCGCACGCAGGTCGCCGTGATCGGTGCTGGCCCGGCCGGGTTGCTGCTGTCGTATTTGCTGCACCAGGCGGGTGTCGAGGCTGTGGTGCTCGAGGCCCGCGACCGCGAGTACGTGCGGCAACGCGTGCGCGCCGGGGTGTGCGAACAACCGACGGTCGACCTGCTCACGGAGATCGGCCTCGGCGGCCGGTTGGCGGCGGAAGGCTTGCCGCACGAGGGTTTCTCGCTCCGGTTTGATGGTGCCGACCATCGCATCGCGCTCACCGAGCTGACCGGCAAGGCGATCACGGTGTACGGGCAGCAGGAGATCGTGAAGGACCTCGTCGACGCGCACGAGGCCGCGGATCTGCCGCTGCACTTTGAGATCTCGGAAGTTTCACTGTCCTCTTTGGATACTTCGCGTCCTGTTGTGCGCTATCGGGATTCCTCCGGCGCCTGGCAAACCCTGGAATGCGACGCCGTGGCAGGCTGTGACGGTTTCCACGGTGTTTCGCGTCCGTCCATTCCGGACGGTGTGCTGACTACCTTCGAACGCGAGTACCCCTTCGCCTGGCTGGGAGTGCTGGCGCAGACGCCGCCGTCGCACGAGGAGTTGATCTACACCCATCATCCTCGGGGATTTGCCTTGCACAGCATGCGCTCCCCGGACGTCACGCGGCTGTACCTGCAGGTTGATCCTGGGGAAGACCTGGCGGCCTGGTCGGATGACCGGATCTGGACGGAACTGTCGACGCGCCTGGCGGTTGATGGGGAGTTCACTCTGCAGGAGGGGCCGATCCTGGACAAGGGCATCACGCCGATGCGCAGCTTCGTCACGGAGCCCATGCGCCACGGCCGGTTGTTCCTGGCCGGCGATGCGGCGCACATCGTGCCGCCGACGGGGGCCAAGGGAATGAACCTGGCCGTCGCGGATGTCGTGGTGCTGTCGCGGGCTTTGGTCGCTTTGCTGCAGGGGGATTCGGCGCTGGCTGAGTCCTATTCGGACACTTGCCTGCGGAGGGTGTGGCGGGCGGAGCACTTCTCGTGGTTCATGACGACGATGCTGCACGTGGACCCGGGCGCGGACGCCTTTGCCCGGCGGCTGCAGTTGTCGCAACTTCGGTACACGGCGTCGTCTAGGGCGGCGGCGACGAGCTTGGCGGAGAACTACGTGGGGTTGCCGTTCGCCTGAGTGCACCAGCGGCGGCTACTTGCTCGCTTACACCCAAGTGAGCAAGTAAGTGAGCAAGTAGAGGCGGGGCAGCTGTGAGACGACGAGGAACCGGTTACGGAAGCAAGTCTTGCCGACTTGGACTCCGAAGTCGTCTCGACGTTCGTCGGGCGGCTTCAACAGCAGCGGCCCTACGCGTTCGCGGACCTTTCGCGAGAGGATGTTCTACGCAGGGTCAAGGTTCTCGTCGATGATCGGGTGACTGCCGCGGGATTGCTGGCACTCGGACGCTATCCGCAGCACTTCTTCCCTCAACTGATGATCTCCTTTGTGCATTACCCGACGCCGGAGGGAGCGGATCTCCGCACCGGAGACAGATCCCTCGACAACCGGGTTCTCGAGGGATCGCTTCGGTCGGCGCCGGTCTTCGGACGAGCGGCAGGCGGGACCGGCGGCGCGAGGTGCTGGACGCCTTAGGCTCCGCCGAACTGGCCCGGGCCGAACTGGCGGCGCTGCTGGACATGCCGGACAAGACGGTGTCCCGATGGTTGCGCGTTCTTCGAGACGAGGAACTGGTCGAGTTGATCGGCGAGTCCCCGCGCAGCCCGAATCGCTACCGGCGCACTGGCAAGGCCATGCTCGGCGAATAAGCCGCACACCTGGTCAACCAAGGGTTGACGCAACCCAATCGTCAACCTACAGTTGACGCCATGACCGACTCAGTGAAACTCGACGACCTCATCAGCGCCATCAAGGCGAACAACGACAAAGACGCTCTCGCTCAGCTCACCGACGCCGTGTACGTCGGCCAGCATCTCGGCGACGTCGCGGACCACCTGATCGGCCACTTCGTCGACCAGGCGAGGCGCAGCGGGGCTTCCTGGACCGACATCGGGGCCAGCATGGGCGTAACCAAACAAGCCGCCCAGAAGAGATTCGTCCCGAAGGGCGACGATCCATCCGGCGGGATACAGCGGATGTTCGGCCGCTACACCGACCGGGCCCGGCACGTCATCGTCGCGGCTCAACAGGCGGCCATCGACAGCAAGAGCCCCGGGATCGACACCGTTCACCTGCTGCTCGGCCTGCTCTCCGAGCCGGACGCGCTGGCGGCGGGAGCGATCGTCGCGCAGGGGATCACTCTCGACGCGGTCAGGGAAGCTGCCGAGGCGAAGCTGCCGGAGCCAGTCGACGAGGTGCCGGAGAAGGTGCCGTTCACTCCGGCGGGCAAGAAGACGCTCGAACTCACCCTGCGCGAGGGGCTGCGGCTCGGGCACAACTACATCGGCACCGAGCACCTCCTCCTCGCCTTGCTGGAACAGGGCGAGGGCGCGGGCTACGAAGTCCTTGCCGCACTGGGGGTCGACAAGGAACAGGCCGAAACGAAGATCAAGGAATTCCTCGCGGAAATTCTCGGCACCTTGCAAAAATGATCGCCATCCTGCCCCTTGGATAGCGAGAAGGGCTCTCCCCGAGAACACGGGGAGAGCCCTTCCTCAACACCAAAAATCAGGCTTCGACCTCAGACTGGTCCCCGGCCCACAGCGTGTGGAACGAGCCGGGACGGTCGACTCGCCGGTAGGTGTGTGCGCCGAAGAAATCGCGCTGTCCCTGCACCAGCGCGGCCGGGAGCCGGTCCGCGCGCAGGCCGTCGTAGTACGCCAAGGCAGTCGAGAAGCCGGGCGTCGGGATGCCAAGGCGGACCGCCGTCGAGATCACCGAACGCCACGAGTCCTGCGCGTTTTCGACCGCTGCCCGGAAACCGCCGGAAGTGAGCAGCGTCGGGAGATCCGGCTCGGCGGCGTAGGCGGACGTGATGTCGTTCAGGAACTTCGCCCGGATGATGCACCCGCCGCGCCAGATCGAGGCGACGCGGCCCAGGTCGATGTCCCAGCCGTACTCGGCGGCACCGGCCTGGATCTGGTTGAAGCCCTGTGCGTACGCGACCACCTTCGACGCGTACAGCGCCTGTTCGACGTCGTCCGCGAAGGTCTCCAGCGCGGACCCGGTGAGCGGCGTGCGCGTCGGTCCGCCCAAGCCGCGCGCTGCCGAACGCAATCCCGTCGACCCGGACAGCGAACGCGCGAAGACCGCTTCCGCGATACCGCTGATGGGCACGCCGAGGTCGAGGCCGATCTGCACGGTCCAGCGGCCGGTGCCCTTCTGCTCCGCAGCGTCCTCGACCACGTCGACGAACGGCTTGCCGGACGCGCCGTCGACGTGCTTGAGCACCTGGGCGGTGATCTCGATCAAGTACGAGTCGAGCCGCCCGGTGTTCCAAGTGCCGAAGACGTCGGCGATCTCCGCCGGGGAGTAGCCCGCCGCGCCGCGCAGCAGGTCGAACGACTCCGCGATCAGCTGCATGTCGGCGTACTCGATGCCGTTGTGCACCATTTTGACGAAATGCCCGGCCCCGTCCGCGCCGACGTGCGTGCAGCACGGTTCGCCGTCGACCTTCGCCGAGATGTCCTCGAACAGCGGGCCGAGCGACTCGTAGGACTCCTTCGACCCGCCGGGCATGATGCTCGGCCCGTGCAGCGCGCCTTCCTCGCCGCCGGACACGCCGGTGCCGACGAAGTGCAGGCCACGCTCGCGCAGCGCCTGCTCGCGGCGGCGGGTGTCCGCGAAGTGCGCGTTGCCCGCGTCCACGATCACGTCGCCGGGCTCCAGCAGCGGCGCGAACTCCTCGATGACGGCGTCGGTCGGGCCGCCCGCCTTCACCATGATCACGATTTGCCGCGGCCGCTCCAGCGCGTCGACGAACTCCTGCGCGGAGTACGCAGGGATGAAGTCGCCTTCGTCGCCGAACTGCTCGACGAGCGAGCGGGTGCGCTCCTCGGAGCGGTTGTGCAGGGCGACCGTGTGCCCGTGCCGGGCCAGGTTCCGCGCCAGGTTGCGGCCCATGACCGCGAGGCCGGTGACCCCGATGCTCGCCTTCTTGCTCATCCGAAACCTTTCCGAAAACCTCTGCCGGATTCCGAGCCTAGCCACAAAACCGGTGCTCACGAGAAGCAGCGGATCGGGCCCCCGTTCCAGGCCAGCATGTCCTTCAGCGGAGCCACCAGATCGAGTGGCGCACCCCACCCTTCGCCGTCGAGTTCGGCGTACGCCCGGTGCAGGTTTCCGGCGAGGCGTTCCTGTTCGGTCAGCTCGGCGAACCGGCCGAGGTCGGTCGCCCTCGCCTGTTCCAGCGGCGAGCGGCCAGCCGCCTTGCCGGTTTCCGCCGTGCGCTGGACGAACTCCAGGTAGTCGTCGACCAGGTCCACCGTTTCGAGTCCGCACACCGGGCCGTGGCCGGGCAGGATGACCGCCGGGTCGAGCTCGCGGATCACGTTCAGCGCGGCCCGCCAGCCCGCCACCGAGCCCATGAGCGCGAACGGGCTGCCGCCGTTGAACACCAGGTCGCCCGCGTAGAGCAGACGCTGTTCGGGCAGCCAGACCAGGACGTCGTTGGTGGTGTGCGCGGCGTGGCCGGGGTGGATGAGGTCGATCCGGGTCTGTCCGGCGTAAAGGGTGACGGTGTCGTCGAAGACCAGGTCGGGCACGCGCAGTTCGAGCTTGCCCCAATCGCTGTCGGTGAAGACGCCCTCGTACCGCTGGATCCCGTCGGCCAGCAGCGTCTCGCGGGTCTTGCGGTGGCCGACGACGGTGGCGCCGCCGACGAGGTAGTTGCCGTTGGTGTGGTCGCCGTGGTGATGCGTGTTGACGAGCGTCGTGACCGGGCCGGCGGTGTCGCCCACGGCCGAAAGCAGGGCGCGCGTACGCCGTTCGGTCGCGCATGTGTCGATAAGCACAGCGTGTCCGTCGGCGTCGACGAAGCCGCAGTTGTTGATGAACCAGGAACCGTCGGGCTGGACATAGCCGAACGCGCCGTCTGCCAGCTGTTTGACGCTAGCCGCGCCAGGGGATCGATCGAGCACGCCGACACTATGCCGCCCATGCCGTCGGCGTGGGGCCTCCGCGGTGCAGCTGTGCCCGGAAGTCTCCTCTTAGTCCGAATGGAGTAGCCGAGATGTCCGCGGCGCCCGGAATCCACTGCTCCGGCAGGGTGACATGCCGGGTGACTGGCGTTCTCGTGCATTTCCTGAAACGCTGCCGGGTGTCATCATCGAACTCCGTTGGGTCGCAGTGGCCTGGGTGGTTCGTAGTTCGCGGTCCGGCGGAAAGCCCGTCGGCATAGTGGTCCAGGAGAGCAAGGGGAGATGGCGAGCACCGTCACCTCGCGCCGCAAGCAGCTCGGCAATGAGCTCAGGCATGCTCGAAACGCCGCGAAGATGACGCAGCAGCAAGTCGCCGAGGTACTCGGCTGCACCCAGGGCAAGGTCAACAAGATCGAGTCCGGTGCGGTGGGGGTCAAGCTCGGAGATGTGCGGACCATGCTGAACGCGTTCGGGATCAACGGCGAAGAAGCCGACACTCTGATGAACCTGGCCCGGGCCGCGGCCGGGCAGCGCGGCCATTGGTCGGGCTACCGGTCGGTGGTGCCGCACTGGTTCCGCACCTTCACCGACCTCGAGCCCGCCGCCGCGGAGATCCTCACCTGGCACGGCGAGCGCGTGCCGGGGCCGCTGCAGTCCGAGCACTACATGCTCAAGCAGTTCACCGAGGCGGGAGCCACCGACGTCACGTCGCTCGTGCGCAACCGGCTCGACCGCAAAGCGGTGTTCGACCAGCAGCAGCCGCCGTACTACCGGTTCATCATCAGCGAGGGCGCGCTGCGCCGCGCACCCGGCGGGATCGCGCCCGCGGTGATGCTGGACCAGGTGGAGCACCTGCTCGCGCTCGACCGGCACCCGCGCGTGTACGTGCACGTGCTGCCGTTCGGCGCGAAGCTCGCCGCGGTGCCCAACGACTTCACGATCATGCGGTTCCCGGACCGCACGCGCGACTTCGTCTACATCGAACACTCCGCGGGCGGGCTGTACCTCGACGACGTGAAGGACTTCAACATCTTCGTGGACTCGTGGGACCGGCTGCGCGGGGCCGCTTTGGAACGGGGCGAGACGCGCCAGTTCCTCAAGGAGCTGGCGGAAAGCTACCGCTCCCAGATGATGTGACCAGCGCTTCGAGCACGGGCACGGTTTCCGCGGCATCGGGCAGGGCGTTGATCTCCGCTTGCACTCGTTGCGCGGCCTCGCGATAGCTGGGGTCGGCGAGTACTTTCGCGGCGGCTTGGCAGATTTCGTCCGGAGTGGACGTTTCCGGGTCCAGTGCGTGCCCGACGTTCAGCGCGGCGCAGCGCCGGGCGTTGCCGGGCTGGTCGGCGCCCATCGGGAAAAGCAGCGAGGGCAGACCGTGCGAGAGCGCGCCGATCACGCTGCCGGATCCGGCGTGCGAGATCATCAAATCGAGGCGCGGCAACAGTTCGGCCTGCGGGACGAACCGTTCCACGCGGACGTGCGCCGGTTGCGGCCCGAACTCGGCGGGGTCGATCTGGGTGCCGACGGTGGCGGTCACCTCGGCGTCCAACTGGCCCAGCCCGGCGAGGGTGCGCTCGATGAGATCGCCGGACTCGAGGTTGAAGTTGGTGCCGAGCGTGAAGTACACGTGCGGCTTCTCGGCGGGCTGGCGGGGCGCGACCGGATCTCCTTGGCGGAACGAGAAAGTGCCCGGCCGCAGCGGCGAACTGGGGTCGCGAAAGGACGGCGGGATCGGCGAGAGCACCTGGCCGCGGGTGAGCATTCCGAGCTCTGGATCGTCCGGCAGGCCATGCGCGGCGCGGGCTTCGGCGAGCGGTTCGGCGAGAAGTTCCTTGCGCAGCAACGTTCCCGCGGCGAGCACCAGGACGGTCGCGCACGGCAGGCCCAGCACCTCGGCGGCGATCGCGCCGGAGAAGTCCACTTCGTCCCGGACGATCAGGTCCGGCCGCCATTCCCGGGCGATCTCCAGCAGCACCGGCACGTGTTCCTGAGTCGCGCGGCGGGCGAACAGCTCCCGGATCTCCCAGTCGTCACGCGCCGGATCGACCGGCGGCATCGGCTGTCGTGTCGTCCCGACCTCACGTGGTTTGTTCACCGCGAAGGTCGTGAACCCGGCTTTGGCGAGCGCGGGTACATGCGAACCGCCGCCCGCGACCGCTACGGTGTGGCCGCGCGCGAGGAGCGCTCGCGCGACCGGTGCCATCGGATCCCAGTGGCCGCGACCGCCGACGAACGAGAAGAGGATGCGCATCCTCCGCAACCTAGTGGCCCGGATGTACTTCAGTCGTGGCATTTTCGGGCGATTGCCGGGGGCGGCGGCGCGCGGGCGCGGCGAGTGGGCACACTGGTACCCGCACGGAAGGGGAAGCTGATGACTCAGGCACCGGATCCGGAAGCCCCGGAGGGCGTCGACCTCGATCGGCCGAACGCGGCGCGGATCTACGACTGGTTCCTCGGCGGCACCGCCAACTGGGCCATCGACCGCGAGTTCGGCGAAAAAGCGGTCCAGACCTTTCCGATGATCAAGACCATCGCCAGGGCCGGCCGCGAGTTCCTTGGCCGCGGCGTGCGGTACATGGCCGAACAGGGCATCGACCAGTTCCTCGACATCGGCTCCGGCGTGCCCACGGTCGGCAACGTGCACGAGATCGCGACGTCGGTGAACCCGAACGCGCGCTGCGTCTACGTCGACAACGAGCCGGTGGCCGTCGCGCATTCGCAGATCCTGCTGGAACGAGACGGCGTCGCCGACCGGCACGCGGTGCTGCAGGGCGACCTGCGCAACCCGGCCGACGTCTGGCCGCGCGCGCTCGACACCGGCGTACTCGACCCGAAGCGCCCGATCGGCCTGATCATGGTCGGAGTGCTGTACTTCGTCGGCCGCGACGAGCCGGCGCTGGAGATCGTGCAGAAGTACCTGTCGCTGCTGCCGTCCGGCTCGTATTTCCTGTCCTCGCACCTGACCGACGACGGCGTCCCGACGAACGACGGCGAACGCCGCGACGCGATCCACAAGCAGTACCAGAAGTCGAGCACGCCGTTCCATTACCGCTCGCGGGCGGAGTTCGCTGAGTTCTTCTCCGGGCTGGAACTGGTGGAGCCGGGCATCGCGTGGGTGTCGGACTGGCACCCGGAGGCGGGCGAGACGACGGCGAGCGACCGGATGGCGGACGATCCTTCGTTCAGCGGCGGGATTTGCGCTTTGGGGCGCAAGCCCTGACCGTGCGAAAGTCTGTGAGGGGAACCCTGAGGGAATCAGAGTCCCTGAGGGTTCCCCTCACGTACATCAACGGGGACCCGGCGGCGACATGGTCTAGACCGGCAGAAGTGGTCTGAACCTCGATCGCGGCCAGGGTCCGGACACGAAAACGCTCCCCGGGCAAAGGATTCCGGGGAGCGTGGACGATGCGGGCTTCGGCTCAGCCGAGCCCGTGGAGAATCGGTACTCGTGTCTCGCGACGGTGGCGGGTGGTGTGGACGCTGTCCGCTTGGCGCGGAGCGGGTACTTCGATTTCGGTGTCCACAACCATCGGGCTGCGCAGCGGGGCCTGGATCAGGCTGAACCCGAACCGGTTGCGCAATTCGTGATTGATCCCACGTCGGCCGCGAGTGTGTTCGTCCTCACGGCGGAAAAGCGTGGTGAGCCGGACGGCCATGGGATCACACCCCCAGTTCGGATAACGGGAACCGGCGCGGGTCGGCGCCGGCCGGATCGGGGTGGTACGCGCTCGGCGGGTCAACGCCGGGCACCAGGGAAACCGCTCCGTTGCGGCGTCTCCGCAGGGTCGTCGCAGCACCTGGACCAGTGCGGATCCCGGAGAGGCGGGCGGATCGGCTCCTGGCCGGGCCGAACGGGTCGGCTCGCATCCGCACTCCTCCCGATATCTCGCAGCTGTTCCGCTGCCCGGGCCGGGTGTCCGGGCCGGTGCTGACGGTGTTGGGCTGAATGTCGCAAGCCATTCACCCACCACTGACGCCCCGATCGCTGCGATTAATCCTACTCCTGGAATAATCTTCATGTCGAGATCGGGTCGAGTTGATCACCCGCTTGGCCCTGCGGTTTGCTCCGTAGTGACGCAAAGAAGCCGGGGACGTGCACCAGACCGCACGCCCTGCACAAGGCTCGGAGGTGGACGACCCATGGCGGATTATCCGTCGCCCCAGGATTACGACCCGGACACGGCAGAGTCGCTGTTCGCGGCCGCGGCCTGGGCGAAGTCGTTCGCGAGCGAACCCAACGGCGGAAACTGTGTCGAGGTCAACCTCTCCCGTCCCGGCTTGATCGGCGTGCGCGACACGAAGCTCGCGGCGAGTCCGGTGCTGGTCTTCGACCGCGGCGAGTGGGACGCCTTCCTCGTCGCGGTCAAGGCCGGCCAGTTCGACCTGCCGCCGAGCCAGTAGTCCACCACGGCGAGGTCTCAACGGAGAACGATTCGCCAACAGTCACTCGATCGGGTGGAGTGCGGATCGGCTCTGGTCACCGTGGGTGCCGGGGGTTGTGGGTTGAATGTCGGCTTGGCGAGGGTCGCCTGCTGAGTAGGTTGAGCGGCCCGACCCCACGGAGCGCGCGATGACCTCACTCCACTACCTCTCTGCCGTGGAAGCGCTGCGGCTCTTCCGGGCCCGCGAGTTGTCACCCGTGGAGCTGATGCGCGCGGTCGTGGAACGGGCCGGGCGGGTCGAGCCGGACGTCAACGCGTTCGCCGAGGAGATGTTCGAGCAGGCGCTGCGGGCAGCGGCGGTCGCGGAGAAGCAGTACGCGCCCGGTGGCCAGCCGAGGCCGCTCGAAGGGCTGCCGGTCGCGGCGAAGGAAGAACAGCCGCTGGCCGGGCATCCGGTCACCGACGGCACCCTCCTGCGTCCGCCTCAACTGGCGCGGGAGACCGCGATCGGGCTCAGCCGGATCCAGGCGGCAGGCGGCATTCTGCACGCTCGCACGACGACGTCCGAGTTCTGCTGCATGCCGCTGTCTCACACGCGGCGCTGGGGGATTACGCGCAATCCGTGGAACCTCCAGACCGCTGCGGGCGGCTCGTCCGGCGGTTCGGGCGCGGCGTTGGCGGCTGGGACGGCCTTCCTTGCCACGGGGTCGGACATCGGTGGTTCGCTCCGCGCGCCCGCGTCCTTTACCGGTGTCGTGGGGTTCAAGCCGCCGCACGGCCGCAATCCGGTCTTGCCGCCCGCTGGGTTGGACACCTACTACCACCACGGTCCGATGGCCCGGACTGTCGCCGATTGCGCGCTCCTGCAGAACGTCATGTCAGGCGAAGACCCGCGCGACCCGCACTCGCGGCTCCCGGCGGTTTCTGTCGAACTGGGTGACGTGCGTGGGCTCCGCGTCGCGTGCTGTCCGGTGCCTGGCGACTTCCCGGTGGACTTGGAGATCGCGGCCAAAACCCGCGCGGTCGGGCAGGCGCTGGCGTCCGTTGGTGCGGCGGTGACCGAGATCGAGATCGACTGGACGCTCGACATGGTCAAGCAGGCCCTGTGGGCGCACTTCGGGACCGGCCTGGCTGCCGAGGTCCTGGAGTTGGACCGGCGGAATCCGGGCGTGATCACGCCGTACTGCCAGGCGTTCGCGCGCAAGGGTGTCGAGAACATTGTGGACGCTCAAACCGGCCACGCGGTCGAAGCGGCGATCCGCGAGCGCCTCGACGCGGTGTTCGGCCAGTTCGACGCGCTTATCGTGCCGACTCTCGGTGCCACTGCGTTTGCTGCTGGCGAGGACTATCTGTCCGCGGAGGTCGTGGTCAACGGTGTTGCGCTGGAACACTTTTCTGACGCGTCGCTGACTCCGGCGTTCAACGTCGGCAGCGAGCATCCGGTGCTCGCCGTACCGTCCGGTTGGGCCAGCAATGGGGTGCCGACCGGCGTTCAGGTCGTCGCGGACAAGTACGCCGACAGTGTCGCGTTCCGCGTCGGCGCGGCGATCGAGCAGACCGTGGGCGCGGGGTTCGCTCGGATTCCGTTAACTGGCCAGGAATTCCCGCAGATGTGCCACGACTTGTGAGGGTTGTTCCTCGGGGAGGAAGTGTCCACAGTCTTCGAGGCCGATGCCGGTCACGTGGTCCGCGTAGTCGCGCCAGATGTCGAGCGTGGGCAGGCTGCCGAGCAGACCGGCCCTGCCCCACATCGCCAGTACCGGCTGGGTGAGGCGTTTCCCGGCGGCGTAGTCGGCGTCGTCCAGTTCAGCGTCGTCTGGGAACGAGGCGCGGTAATCGTCGAAACCGGCTCGCAGCGCGCCGGGCGCTTCGAAGGCGCGGACGTACTCGGCGACGTCTTCGGCGGGCAGTCCGTGGCGTTGGAAGGTCCAGCGCTCGAAGAAGTACCCGAGGTAGGCGGCGATGTTCTGTCCGGCCAGTAGCTCGGGCAGGTCTGGCTGCAGGTGGAAAAGCCAGTGCCAGTAGGCCTTCGCGAGATCTTTGTCGAGGCGACGCCACATCTCCCGCGTCGGCGCGATGTCCAGCACAGCCAGTCGCTCCACCTGGTCTGGACGGTCTAGCGCCCATCGATGCGCGACCCGCCCGCCGCGATCGTGCCCCGCGACCGCGACCTGGTCGAACCCGAGCTGCTCGGCCAGCTTCGCGACGTCGGCGGCCATCGTGCGCTTGTCGTAGCCGGTGCGGGGTTTGTCAGTGCGCCCGTATCCACGCAGGTCAGGGGTGATCACGGTGTGCGTCTCGGTCAGCGGCCCGGCGACGCGGTGCCAACAATGCGACGTCTGCGGCCAGCCGTGCAGGAGGAAGAGCGGCGGACCTTCGCCACCGTGGAGGTAGTGCATGCGCAGATCGTCTACTTGGGCCATGGCTGCTTCTAACCGGCTCATGGGGTTAGACGGTAGCGCGGGTTCTCACCGGTTTCAATGGTTAGAATGAGTGGCATGGAGTGGGTGTTCGACGCCGGACGGCCGTGTCTGCACCTGGTGAACACGCTGCGCTCCCGGCATCTCCCGGAGGGCATCGAGCTGCTCACCGGTCCGGACGCGCTCGCGGAATGGCTTGAGCTGGCCGGGTTCGGCCGCCTGCGAGTGACCGCTGCCGAGGTCGCGGCGGCGAAGGAACTACGCGAGGCCGTGAACCGGCTGCTGACCGCCAAGCCGCTCGCCAAGGATGTCCGGCTGGTCAACGACGCCCTTGCCGCGGCACCGAAACCGGACCGGCTGCTGTTGAAGGACGGCGTTCTGCAGCGGGAGGTGCCCGCTGCGCCGGATCCGGTGGCGACGGCCTTCGCGGTGCTGGCCGCAGACGCGGTCGATCTCGCGACCGGCGTGGAGGACATCCGGATCTGCTCAGCCGACGACTGTGGTCTGCGGTTTGTCGACACGTCGCCGCGCCGGACTCGGCAGTGGTGCTCGATGTCCCGCTGCGGAAACCGAGCGAAGGCCCGGGCGCATTACGAGCGCACGAAAAACCGGTAAGCCCTAGGGTGCTCGCGCAGCCACACATTGAGCTTGCCGACTGTTAGTGCGCAGCGGGCACGGCGTTCGCGGTGCTGGCCGCGGACGCGGTCGATCTCGCGACTGGCGTGGAGGACATCCGGATCTGCTCGGCGGACGACTGTGGTTTGCGGTTTGTCGACACCTCGCCGCGCCGGACTCGGCAGTGGTGCTCGATGTCCCGCTGCGGAAACCGAGCGAAGGCCCGGGCGCATTACGAGCGCACGAAAAACCGGTAAGCCCAAGGGTGCTCGCGCAGCCACACGTTCAGCTTGCCGACCACTCGCATCGGGAGAGTGCGCAGCGACGGCGGCATCACTGTGCCGAGCATCCTTGCCGCGCGGCAAAAACGGGCGAACTTGCGCGCGTCTCCGGCAGTCCATCGCAGACCAAGGCGGTCACGCAGTTCGGGCGGGAGCGTCGCGCGGATAAGGAACATCTGCCCGGTCGAATATCCTTTTTGGAGCTTCGACCACTGGCGGTCCGACATGCGGGAGAATGGTTTCCCGACGCTGTCGATGGTTTCGAACAGCGTGCTGATCGTCTCGTTAGGGCCGAATCCGGCGATCATCTCTCGGTAGTATTGCTCGAATTCCGGCCAGGTCGGCGGCAGGTACCGCTCGCGGATGCCGAGGATCCGGCCGATGCCGCACATCTGCGCGTAGTACTCCGCAAGCTCTGAAGCGGACATCGGACGGCCGAAAAACCGTTGCGCTTCAACGGGAGCCATTACCAGTGTCGCGTGCACCCACGCGTACGCGCCGGGGTCGAGCGCGCTGTAGCGGCGGCCGTCGGCGGTTCCGGTGAAAGTCCGGTGCAGTTTTCGCAGCCGCGAGGCCTCGACCTGTGCGCCTTTTGTTCCGCCGTACACATAGATCGACAATGAAGCGACGGTGCGCATCAGCCGGGTCCACGGATCCTCGCGGTAGTCCGAATGATCCCGCACCCCAGCCGCCACAACCGGATGCGCGACCTGCAGCACCAGCACCTGCCCTGCGAGCAGTGCGTCGCGGAAGTCGCCGAAATAGCGCCAAGCCGCAGTGCCGCGGACGACCGGCGGGGCCACGTCAGCCTCGGGCTCCGTGCAACAGCATCATCAACGGCTCGGCGGCCGGAACGTCCGTGCCGGTCGCGAGACGGCGCAACTGCAGCCCGGCGATCAGCGCGACCACCGGCCCGGCCACCCGTTCCGGATCCGGCAGCCCGAGTGCGGTCAGGATCGTGACGGCCAATTCGTCATACGCCGCAAAGCATTTCGCTGATGCCTCGTGCAGTCCGGGGTCGCGCGCGGATTGCAGGTACAGCTCGTGCGGCGCGAGTTCGTCCGTGCCGAACGGCAACTGCTTGATCACGTGCTCCACGACGGTCGCCGCTTCTTCGAGGCTCAGCCCTTGTTCCCGGTACACCTCGACAATCCCCGCCAGCTTCGCCGTTTCCTCCTCGGCGAACAGCAGCATCGCCTCGCGCAACAGCTCGGTCTGGCTCGGGAAGTGATACGTCAGCGTGCCGAGCGAAACCCCGGCCGCGGCGACGATGCGCCGGTTGGTGAGCCCGCCGACGCCCTGCTCGCCGACCACTTTCAGGGTGGCGCGGAGGATCGCGTCGCGGGTGCTCACCACCCCGGCTCGGGACGTCGGTCCGGCCATCGCAGTACCTCTTCCAGTTGCGCGGCAACGGAAATCAGCCGCTCCTCGGAATGCGACGGGCCGAGCAGCTGGGCGCCGAGCGGCAACCCGTCCGCGGTCAGTCCGGCAGGCACGTTCACCCCGGGCCAGCCCAGCACGTTCCACGGCCAAGCGTACGGGCACGCGGCGATCATCGACTGATCGGTCTGCCAGCCGGAAAGCCCGTCGAAGGACCCGATCGCGGGCGGCGGGGTGGCGGTGGTCGGCGTGAGCAGGACGTCGATGTCGCCGAACATCCCGCCGATCCGGCGGCGCAGCACGGGTTCGAGCGCGCGGGCGAGTTTCAGCGCGGGCCCGGCGAGCAGGCCGCCTTGCTGGGCGTTGCTGCGGGTGCGCGGGTCGAGCGCGGACGGCTCCGGCACGCGGCGAGCCCAGTCGCGCACGCCGGTGAGCGACCGCGGCAGGAAGGTAAGGCCGATCAGCCCGTACCCGGGTTCGACCGGCACGATCTCGTGCCCCAGTCCGGCGAGCGTTTCGGCGGTCTGCCGCACCGCCGCTTCGACCACTGGGTCGAGCCTGGTTTTGGTGGCGGTGAAGGGAATCCGGGTGGAAAGGCCGATTCTCAGCCGTCCGGGTTCGCGCTGCGCGGCGGTCTGGAACGACGTGCCGGTGCCCGCGGTGACGTCGAGCAGCGTGGCCGCGTCGGCGACCGTCCGGGCGAGCGGACCGAGCACGGTGAGGCCGTGGAACAGTTCGCTGCCGGTCGGGATCCGGCCGCGCTGGGTTTTGATCCCGACGAGCCCGGTCCACGCCGCCGGGATGCGCACCGAACCCGCGCCGTCCGACCCGAGCGCGGCGGCCACGATCCCGGCCGCCACCGCCGCGGCCGATCCGCCAGACGACCCGCCCGGCGTGTGCTCAGGCTGCCACGGATTGCGCGTCGCGCCGAACGCCGTGCCCTCGGTGAACGGCCATTGGCCCAGCTCAGGCGTGTTGGTCTTGCCGATGATGACCGCGCCGGCCCGCTTGAGGTTCGCTACCGCTGGTGCGTCGCCGGTGGCCACCGGGAAGTCGCCGGGGCAGCCGAACGCGGTGGGCAGGCCGGTGATGTCCACGTCGTCCTTGATCGCCACCGGCACCCCGAGCAACGGCGCGCGATCACCGTCGGCGCGGCGCTGATCAGCTTCGGCGGCCTCGGCGAGCGCGGCTTCGTCTCGCAGGACACGGAACGCGTTGAGCACCGGCTGGCTCGCGTGGGCCCGCTTGAGCGCGAGTTCGGTGAGCTGCACGGCCGTGACTTCGCCAGCTTCGAGCGCGGCGACCTGGTCGGCAAGGGTCGTGAACTCTGTCAGCGCGGAAGGCATCAGCGGCTCCCCTTCTCTCGTTCGCTCGAACGAACGTATCACGGCGGTGGCCGGGAGGCACCCCTGTCGGCACCGAGCCGGGGGATTGTTTCCTGCCCCAGCGCGGCCAGGACTCCGCTTTCTGGCCGGCCGCAGACCGGGTGACAGCCTGAGAAAGCCACCTAAACTCCAAACCATCAGCCCGGCCAGCGCACGGAGGATCGATGACGTTCGACTTCGCCCGGTTCCCCAGCTTCGACGGTTTCCCGCGCGCCGGTCTGCACCACGGGCCGACCCCGCTCGTCCCGGCGCCGCGGCTTGGCGACGCGCTCGGCATTCCCAGGCTGCTGCTGAAGCGCGACGACGTCCACCCGCTCGGCGTCGGCGGCAACAAGCTGCGCAAACTCGACTTCCACCTCGGCGCGGCGCTCGCCGACGGAGCCGACACGGTGATCACCTTCGGCGCGCTGCAGACCAACCACGGCCGTCAGACCGCCGCAGCGTGCGCGAAGCTCGGGTTGCGCTGCGAACTGGTGCTCACCGCTGAGGTGCCGCGCTCCGGTGACGCGTACGAGCGGTCCGGCAACGTCCCGCTTGACCTCCTCTTCGGCGCGCGGGTGCACATCTGCGCGTCGGACGCGGAAGCGACCGCGACGTACGAGCGGCTGCTCACCGACGCAGCGGACGAGGGCCGAAAAGTGAGGACGGTCCCAGTCGGTGGGTCCGACCCACTGGGCGTTCTCGGCTATGTGGATGCCGCTCGCGAGCTGGCTGCCCAGCTGGTGAAGCTGGGTCTGGACCACGCCCGGATCGTCGGTCCGCACGCCAGCGGGGCTACCGCGGCCGGGCTCGCGCTCGGCACGGAGGTGCTCGGTTCGCTGGACCTGGACGTCGCCTGCGTCAGCCACCCGCTCAACGAGGCTGTGGACAACTTGTCCCACCTCACCGCCGGGGCCGCGCAGTTGCTTGGGTTCGACCCACCGAAGCTCGAGCACGTGTGGCTGAACGACACGACGATCGGCGAGGGATACGGCATTCCGGCGTCGGGGACCTGGGAAGCGATCCGGTTGTTCGGCCGCACCGAGGGCGTCGTGCTCGACCCGGTCTACACCGGAAAAGCCGCCGCCGCCCTGGTGGAATGGGCGGCGGCGGGACGGTATTCGCCGGAGGAGACCGTGGTGTTCGTCCACACCGGAGGTCTTCCCGGATTGTTCGGTTACGCGCCCGAATTCATGGCCGAGGCGCGGAAGTAACGAGCACCGCCGCGCGAGCGGTTTCGGTCCGCACGGCGATGCGGAGCAGGACCAGCAGCAGCGCGACGTTCGCGATCAGCGTGAGCCGCTGAGTCGCGCCCACCGGCAGCACCTCGGTGAGCACGTGGAACGGCTGCACCCCGGCCTCGTCCAAGCGGACAAACAGGAAGCTCAGCGCGAACAGTCCCACCGCGGCGAGCCCGAACTTCAGCCACCGCACCACGAACACGCGTTCCGCGGTGCCGCGCAACGGTTCCAGCATCGTGATCGCCGCGCCGGGCAGGCTCGCGAACGCGACCAGGCACGAATAAAGGTGGATGTCGCCGCTGAGCGGATTCGGGCTCGGTGGGTAACTGGCCGGAAAAACCGCCGCCACCGCCAGCCCGAGCGCCCACAGCATGAGCAAAGCCTTGGTGCTGAACGTCATCGGCACACCGCCGGCGATCAGCGCGCCGAGCACCGCGAGCGATCCGACGGCCACCGACAGCACGCTCGCCCCGAGCATGCCTTCCCCGCGGTCGGTGATCGTGTAGCTCGAAAGCGTGTCGTAGATCGGGTCGTGCGAGCTGATGATGTGCAGCACGGTGATCGTGAACAGCCCCCAGGCGATCGCAGCCAGCGCGGTCAGGCGCCATCCCCGGACGCCTCGTGAGTTCCCCATGTAGCCAGATTGGCCGTTCGGCGGCGTTTCGTGATCAGGGAAAACCCCTGATTCAGCCCCTACCCCGTGAAGTCGGCGAGGACGAGCACCTGGTCGTCGTGGCGTTTGGCTCGGGGCCAGCGGACGGCGTGCGGATCGTCATTCTCGGCGGCTCGTACTGCGTCCAGCACTGCTTCCGGGCCTTTGTTTTTGGCCAGTTGCAGGACTTCTGGCCACTTGAAGAGGCCGTACTCGTCTACTCCGATCGCTACGCCGTCGGTGGCAATGAGGACTGCGTCGATGTCTTTGCGCGGCCAGCTGCGTTGGACGGCTTTGTGGGCTGCGGTGGGGTCGGCTTCGGCTACCCAGAAGCCGTCTTCGGCGTTGCGTCTGCGGCGGACGTCTGCGCTGGTTTGGAGGAGGCCGTTGTTGCGTAGGGAGATTAGGCGGTCGTCGGCTACTACGTCGGTGCCGGAGTGTCCAAACGCGACTATTGGGCTGTCGGCTAGGACCAGGGCTTCGATTTCGTCGGCGGTCCAGCGGAGGATCGAGACTGTGCTGGAGGGGGAGTTTCCTGGGGTTAGGTCGTTGGCTTTGGCTACTTCGGTGATTGCGGTTGCCAGTGCGGTGGTTAGGGGTTGGGTGGGGTGGGTGGTTAGTTCTTGGGCTAGTTGGTCGCGGAGGAGGTGGGCGTACCAGCCGCCTGGGGGGAGGTCTGGGCTTGGGGAGGTGGCGCCGTCCAGGACCAGGACGGCGTTGGGGAGGAGGGCGATGTGGTCTTCGGTGGGGCGGGGATGGCCGTCGGAACCGACTCCGGCTCGCTCGGCGGTCGAGATCTCGGGCACGTCGTTGACTGTAGCTCTCGTTGGGTGTGGTTTCGGCTCGTCGCCTGGCGGCGACATTGCGCACCTGGGTTGCGTGGGGCACCCCGAAGCTTGAGTGTGCTGACGGTCTGGGGGCGTCCCGCACCCCCGCGTCGCGCAGCGCGCCGAGCAGTTCGAGCTCCTCGGC
>NZ_JBSFNS010000110.1:0-27908 GCF_053587275.1 Amycolatopsis sp. NPDC003676 | reverse complement strand
CCTCGTCCTCGGTGGCCGCGATCGCCGCCATCGTGCCGCCGGTCGGCAGCGCCTGCATGAGCCGGCCGCGAGCGGCAACCAGCGAGCAGGCGTCGGCCAGCGAGAACACTCCGGAGACGTGCGCCGCGGCCAGTTCGCCGATCGAGTGCCCGGCGACGTAATCCGGCGTGACGCCCCAGGATTCGACCAGGCGGTACAACGCGACCTCGATCGCGAACAGCGCGCATTGCGTGTACGCGGTCTGGTTGAGCAGCGGCGATTCTTCCCAGATCACCTGCTTGAGCGGGGTTTCCAGCTCGGCGTCGAAGAGTCCGCAGATCTCGTCGAACGCTCCGGCGAAGGCCGGGAACGCCTCGTACAGCCCGCGTCCCATGCCCGGCTGCTGCGCGCCCTGTCCGGTGAACAGGAACGCCGTCAGGTCGGCCGCGCTGACCGTGCCCGCCACGGTGCCCGCCGGGGTCCGGCCGTCGGCCAGTCCGTCGAGCGCCTTCAGAGCCGCTTCGCGGTCGGCCGCCAGGACCACCGCGCGGTGGTCGAGCGCGGCCCGCGCAGTGGCCAAGGTGTAGCCGACGTCGGTCAGGCTGACGTCCGGGTTGGCCCGCAGGTGCGCGGCCAGCCGGGCGGCTTGGTCGGCGAGCGCCTGCTCGACCGAACCGGCCAGCGGCAACGGGATCGCCGGGAGCTCCGGTGCGGTGCGCCGGGTTTCGGTGGCCGGAGCGGGCGGTGCCTCCTCGATGATGATGTGCGCGTTGGTGCCGCTGATGCCGAACGACGACACGCCGGCGCGACGCGGGTGACCGTTGCGCAGCCACGGCCGCGGTTCGGTGAGCAGTTCGATGTTGCCCGTGGTCCAGTCGACGACCGGCGACGGCGCGTCGACGTGCATCGTCTTCGGCAACATGTTGTGCCGCAACGCTTGCACGACCTTCATCACACCAGCCGCCCCACCGGACGCCTGCGCGTGGCCGATGTTCGACTTCACCGAGCCCAGGTACAACGGCCGGTCTCGGTCCTGCCCGTAAGTGGCCAGCAGCGCCTGTGCCTCGATCGGATCACCGAGCTTCGTGCCCGAACCGTGCGCCTCGACCGCGTCCACATCGGACGGTCGCAGCCCGCCAGCCGCGAGGGCCGCGTGGATCACGCGTTCCTGCGACGGGCCGTTCGGGGCGGTCAGGCCGTTGGACGCACCGTCCTGGTTCACCGCGCTCGACCGGACCACCGCGAGCACCTCATGCCCGTTGCGCTGCGCGTCGGACAGCCGCTCCAGCAGGAGCAGACCCGCGCCCTCGGCCCAGCCGACGCCGTCGGAAGCCGCGGAGAACGACTTCGACCGGCCGTTGGGCGAAAGCACGCCCTGGCGGCTGGAGTCGACGAACAGGTCCGACTGCGACAGCACCGTGACACCGCCGGCCAGCGCCAGCCCGCACTCCCCCGCCCGCAGCGCCTGCACCGCGAGGTGCAGTGTGACCAGCGAGGACGAGCACGCGGTGTCCACCGTCATACTCGGGCCCTCAAGGCCCAGCAGGTAGGAGATGCGGCCGGAGACGACCGCGCCGGAGCTGCCGTTCGGGATGTAGGCGGCGACGTCGGCCGGAGCACCCGGAGCGCGGCTGCCGTAGTCGTCGTACATCGCGCCGGTGAAGACGCCGGTCAGGCTGCCGCGCAGCACCGTCGGGTCGATCCCGGCGCGCTCGATGGCCTCCCACGCGGTTTCCAGCAGGAGCCGCTGCTGCGGGTCCATCGCCATCGCCTCGCGCGGGCCGATGCCGAAGAACGCCGGGTCGAACTCCGCCGCGTCGTGCAGGAAGCCGCCCTGGTTGGCGTAGGTCTTGCCGCGCTTGCCGCGTTCCGGGTCGTAGATGCCCTCGGTGTCCCAGCCGCGGTTGGTCGGGAAGCCGGAGACCGCGTCGACCTCGTCGACCAGCAGCTGCCACAGGTCCTCCGGCGACCGGACGCCGCCGGGGTACCGGCACGCCATGCCGACGATCGCGATCGGTTCCTGCATCGACGCATTCGTCCGGGCCGTCGTCGCGGGAACCTTGGCGACCGCGCCGAGCAGCTTGCCCTTCACGAAGTCCGCGACGGCCTTGGCGGTCGGGTGGTCGAAGATGAGCGTCGCGGGCAGCGTCAGACCGGTCGCGGTGCCAAGGAGGTTGCGGAGTTCGACCGCGGCGAGCGAGTCGAATCCCAGCTCCTTGAACGCCCTGGTTCCGTCCACTTCGGACTTGTCCGCGTAGCCGAGCACGGTGGCCACCTGCGTGCGGACGAGGTCGAGCAGCACTCGGTCCCGTTCGCTTTCGACCAGCGCCGCCAGTTCGTCGGCGAGCGCGTTGTCCGCCGCCTTGGCCGCCTTCGCCACGCGGCGTGCCTTCGGCGGCACGAAACCACGCAGCAGTGCGGGCAGTTCGTCGGTACGTGCTCGCAGTGCCGGAACGTCTACGCGAAGCGGCGCGATGACCGCGTCTTCGGTGGCCACGGCGGCGTCAAACAGAGCCAGGCCCTGCTCGGCGGTCACCGCGGGCAGGCCTAGGCGGGCCATCCGGGCGAGGTCGGCTTCGGCGAGGTCGCCGCCGAGTCCGGTGTTCTCCGCCCACAGCCCCCAGGCCAGCGCGGTTGCCGGAAGTCCGGCCGCGCGCCGGTGTTCGGCAAGTCCGTCGAGGAACGCGTTGGCCGCCGCGTAGTTCGCCTGTCCGGCGGGCAGCACCTGGCCGCCTGCCGAGGAGAACATGACGAACGCGGACAGCTGCCGGTCGGAGGTCAGCTCGTGCAGGTGCCAGGCCGCGTCGACCTTCGGCCGCAGGACCTTGTCAAGCTGTTCTGCGGTAAGGGAATCGAAGACGCCGCTGTCGGCGGTACCGGCGGCGTGCACCACCGCGCCGAGGTCCGGCAGGCCGTTGACCAGCTGCTCGACCGCCTCGCGGTCAGCGACGTCGCAGGCCGCCACCTGGACTGTCGCGCCCAGGTCAGTCAGCTCTTCGACCAGTTGCGCGGCACCCGGAGCGTCGAGGCCGCGGCGGCTGGTGAGCACCAGACTCGCCACGCCGTGCTCGGCCACCAGGTAACGCGCCAGCAGGCTGCCGAGACCACCGGTGCCGCCGGTGATCAGGACGGTGCCGTCCCACGAGGCCGTGCCAGTCGATTCGGTGCGGATGTAACGCGGGGCGAGCACCGAACCGGCGCGAATCGCCGCTTCCGGCTCACCCGAAGCGACCACTGCGGCGATCGTCTCGACCTTTGTGTCGGTGTCCGCGTCGATGAGGAAGACGCGTCCGGGGTGTTCGGCTTGCGCCGCCCGGGCGAGGCCCCACAGCAGACCCTGCGTGACGTCCACAGTGGACTCTCCGGCCGGGACAGCCGACTGCGTGACGATGGCGAGTTTCGTGTCGGTCAACCGCGATTCGGCCAGCCACGCCTGAATCTCGGCAAGCAGCCTGGTCACGTTGGCCCGTGCCGCCTCTGGCACCGTGCCAGCCGCGGCAGGCACCGAGAGCGTCACGAGGCCCGGCACCGGCTCGCCGCGGTCCACCGCGCCGAGCAGGTCCGCGAAACCGCTGTAGGTGGCGGCCACACCGACCCGGCCCTGGCCGATCGCGACGACATCGCCCGGCTCTGCGGCCGGGACCGGCACGGACTGCCAGCCGATCTTGAGCAGCGAACCGTCCGTGGTCTCCGTCTGCGCGGCCAGTTCGGTCCGCACCGGCCGCGAGACCAGTGACTCGACCGAAGCGACCGGATTGCCTTCGCCGTCCGCGACCTCGATCGAGGACAGCTCGTCACCATCGATCCGCACGATCCGCACCCGCAGCACCGAAGCGCCGACCGCGTGCAGCGTGACGCCGTTCCACACGAACGGAAGCAGCGTCGACCCACTCGGGTCGCCGAGCAGGTCGGCGTGCATCGCGGTGTCGAGCAGCGCTGGGTGCAGGCCGTAGGAACCTGCCGTGGACGCCGCCGGTTCCGGCAGCGAGACCTCGGCGAAGACCTCATTGCCCCGTCGCCACGCGGCCTGGAGGCCCTGGAACGCCGGGCCGTAGCCGTAGCCGCGTTCGTTGAGCAATTCGTACGCGCCCTCGATCGGGATCGGGGTCGCGCCCGCCGGCGGCCATTCGGTGAGGCCAGCGGGCTCCGGCCGCGCGGCAGCGGACAGGGTGCCCAGCGCGTGCTGGGTCCAGTCGCCGTCCGATTCGACCGGGCGGGAGAAGACGGTGACCGGGCGGCGGTCGCCGTTCGCGGGACCGACCACGACCTGCAGCGCGACCGCACCGTCCTGGGACAGGAGGAGCGGCGCTTGCAGTGTCAGCTCCTCGACCACCGGGTGGCCGACCTGGTCACCAGCGGCGACGGCCAGCTCGACGAATCCAGTGCCGGGCACCAGAATCGCACCCTTCACCACGTGGTCAGCAACCCACGGCACCGACGAAGCGGACAACCGTCCAGTGAGGACAGTGGTGTCCGAACCGGACAGTGCCACGACCGCGCCCAGCATCGGGTGCGCCAGCGGCTGCTGGCCGACGGAGGTGACATCGCTGGACGGCGTCGCGTCGAGCCAGTAACGCTTGTGCTGGAAGGCATACGTCGGCAGGTCGAGCCGGACCGGACCGTCGCCGAGCAGCGGGCCGAGCTTCGCCGCGCCGCGGATGTGGAGACGACCGGCCGCGGTGAGCGCGGTGCGTACCTCGTCCTGGTCGCGCCGGCCAAACGGGACGAACTCCGCGTCGACGCTCTGCGGGCCGAGCGCGGACAGCACGCTGTCCGGCCCGATCTCCAGGAATGTCTGGACGCCGCTCTCCGCCAGCGCCGTCACCGCGGCACCGAAGCGGACGGTCTCGCGGACATGGGTGACCCAGTATTCCGGCGAACGCAACTCGTCGTCGGTGGCGAGTTTCCCAGTGACCGTCGAGACAATCGGGATCTTCGGCGCGTCGTACTTCAAACCAGCGGCGATCTCGCGGAACTCGTCCAGCATCGGCGACATCAGCGGTGAGTGGAACGCGTGGCTCACGCGCAACCGTCGCGTTTGGACACCGTCAGCCGCCCGCTCGATCTCGGCGACCGCGTCCGCGTCGCCCGAGATGACCACGGCGGCCGGGCCGTTCACCGCTGCGATGCTGACCGCGTCCTCGTGGCCCTGCAGCAGTTCGCGGACCGTCTCTTCGGTCGCCGCGAACGAGACCATCGCGCCGCGACGGTCGTTCAGCGCACCCATCAACCGGCCGCGCGCGGCGACCAGTTTTGCCGCGTCCTCAAGGGGAAGCACGCCCGAGACGTGGGCCGCGGCCAGCTCGCCGATCGAGTGCCCAGCGAGCGCGTCGGGCCGGAAGCCCCACGACTCGGCGAGCCGGAACAGCGCGACCTCGACCGCGAACAGCCCGGTCTGGGTGTACTGCGTCTGGTCGAGCAGTCCGCGGTCGGCGAGTTCGGTGGTGCCGAACACGACGTCCCGCAGCGGCACGTCGACCAGCGGGTCGATCGCCGCGCACACCGCGTCGAACGCCGTCGCGAAGGCCGGGTACGCGTCGTACAGCTCGCGTCCCATGCCAACCCGCTGCGCGCCCTGGCCAGAGAACAGGAAGGCGAGCTTCCCATCCACGACCTGGCCCGTCGGTGCGTCGCCGCCTGCCAAGGCGTCGAGTCCGTCGGCAAGTTCGGCCGTGGTCTCGGCGACCACCACCGCACGGTGTTCCAGCGAGGCACGCGTCGCAGCCAGCGAACGCGCGATCTCCGCGACGGAAACGCCCTCGGCAAGCCAAGAACGCAGCCGCGCGGCCTGTCCGCGCACTGCAGCGGCGGAACGACCGGACAGCGCGACCGGGACGATCGTCTGTGTCTCGGAAGGCCGCTCGACCGGGATCGCCGGAGCCTGTTCCAGGATGACGTGCGCGTTCGTGCCGCTGATGCCGAACGACGACACCGCGGCGCGACGCGGCCGGTCGACATCCCACTCACGCGCTTCGGTCAGCAGCCGGACCGCGCCGGTTTCCCAATCGACCACAGTGGACGGACGGTCGACGTGCAGCGTCTGCGGCAACTGGCCGTGCTGCATCGCCATGACCATCTTGATGATGCCCGCGACACCCGCCGCGGCTTGGGTGTGACCGATGTTCGACTTGATCGACCCGAGCCACAACGGCTCATCCTCGGAACGGTCCTGGCCGTAGGTGGCCAGCAGCGCTTGTGCCTCGATCGGGTCGCCCAGCGTGGTGCCGGTGCCATGGCCTTCGACAGCGTCCACTTCGGACGGCTGCAGACCAGCGTCGGCCAACGCCTTGGCGATTACCCGTTGCTGCGAAGGGCCATTCGGCGCGGTAAGGCCATTCGACGCGCCGTCGTGGTTCACCGCGGAGCCGCGGAGGACCGCGAGCACCGGGTGACCGTTGCGGCGTGCGTCGGACAGCCGCTCGACGAGCAGCATGCCCGCGCCCTCGCCCCAGCCGGTGCCGTCCGCCGCTTCCGCGAACGCCTTGCACCGGCCGTCCGCGGAAAGCCCGCGCTGACGGCTGAAGTCGATGAAAGTGTCCGGAGTGGACATCACGGTGACACCGCCGGCCAGCGCCAGCGTGCACTCGCCGCGACGCAGCGCCTGCACCGCCCAGTGCAGCGCGACCAGCGACGACGAGCACGCAGTGTCCACAGTGACCGTCGGGCCTTCCAGCCCCAGCGCGTACGACACGCGACCGGACACGACGCTGGCGAGGCTGCCGTTGCCGAGGTAGCCCGCGATGTCGTCGGAGACCGTGCCGAGTCGGGTGCCCCAGTCGTGGTACATCACGCCGGCGAACACCCCGGTCGCGCTGCCGCGCAAGGCAACCGGGTCGATTCCGGCGCGTTCGAAGGCTTCCCACGAGACCTCCAGCAACAGTCGCTGCTGCGGGTCCATCGCCGCCGCCTCGCGCGGGCTGATCTCGAAGAAGTCCGCGTCGAACTCCGCCGCGTCGTGCAGGAAGGCGCCGTGCTTGACGTAGGAGTGGCCGGGCTTGCCGGGCTCCGGGTCGTACAGAGAGTCGACGTTCCAGCCGCGGTCGACCGGGAAGCCGGACAGCGCTTCCTCGCCCTCGGACACCAGCCGCCACAGGTCTTCCGGCGTCGCGACGCCACCCGGGTAACGGCAAGCGATGCCGACGATGGCGATCGGCTCCTCCGGGTCCACGGTGGTCACCGGAGTGATCGTGCGAGTCGGGGCCAGCCCGGCCAGGCGCGACGCCAAATACTCAGCGAGCGCGCGCGGAGTCGGGTAGTCGAACACCAGCGTGGCGGGCAACCGCATGCCGGTGACCGAGTCGAGGATGTTGCGCAGTTCCACCGCGGCCAGCGAGTCGAACCCGATCTCGCCGAACGGGCGGGCTGGGCTGATCGCGTCGGCGCTGTCGTGGCCCAGGACGGCCGCGACGTGCGTGCGCACCAGGTCGAGCAGGGCGCGGTCGCGGTCGGCCTCGGCGAGGTGTGCGAAGCGCTCGGCGAACTGCTGCTCGGGCGTCACTTCTCCGCTGGCGACAGCGATCCGGCGACGACCGGCGGGCACGAGCCCGCGCAGCACAGCCGGAACGTCCTCGCCGCGGGACCGCAGGGCGGCCCGGTCGACGCGGGTCGGGACGACCGTCGGAACGCCGGTGCCGAGCGCAGCGTCAAGGGCGGCAAGGCTTTCCGACACGGTGAGCGGAGCCAGACCCAGCCGCGTGATGCGGTTGCGGTCCACTTCGGACAGTGTCGCGCCCATGCCGATCGCCTGACCGGCGTCGGGAGCCCACAGGCCCCAGGCCAGCGACGTCGCGGGCAGGCCAGCGGCGTGCCGGTGCTCGGCGAGTGCGTCGAGGAACGTGTTGCCAGCGGCGTAGTTCGCCTGTCCGGCACCGTCGGCGAGACCCGCCGAGGAGGAGAACAGGACGAACGCCGACAGGTCCAGCTCCGCAGTCAGCTCGTGCAGCGCCCACGCCGCGTCGAGCTTCGGGGCCAGGACCGCGTCGAGCTGCTCGGCGGTCAGCGAGCCGATCATCGCGTTGTCCAGCACGCCCGCGGTGTGCACGACTGCGGACAGCGGGTGCTCGGCTTTCTTGATGGCCGCCGACAGCGAACGCTTCTTGCTGACGTCCGAGGCGACCACCTTGGCGGTCGCGCCCAGCTCAGCCAGCTCTTCGACCAGTTCGGCCGCGCCCGGTGCGTTCAGGCCGCGACGGCTGAGCAGCAGCAGGCTGCGGACACCGTGCTTCGTGACCAGGTGCTTCGCGACCTGGGCACCTAGACCGCCGGTACCGCCGGTGATCAGCACGGTGCCGTCGGCGCGCCAGGTCGGCTCCCCGATCTCGGCGGCCAGCCGGACCATCCGACCGGCCGACACGGTGTCGCCGTCGATGCGGAGCTCCGGCTCGCCCGAACCCAAAGCGGTCGTCAAGGTCGCTGCCGTTGCCGCCCCCTCCACGAGGACCACGCGACCCGGGTGCTCGGCCTGGGCCGAACGCACGAGACCACGGACGGCGGAGTCGGCCAGCGAGCCGCGCGTCAGCACGACCAGCCGTGACGAGGCGTAACGGTCGCCTTCCAGCCACTGCTGCAGCACAGTCCGCACGCGGTGCGCGGTCTGCTTGGCAGCGGCGGCGATGTTCTTGCCCGGCACGGAAACCGGCAGCAGCACGACCTCGGGCACGTCAACCAGCGACACCAGCGAGTCGACCACCGGAACGTCGAAACCGCTGACCGAGCCCAGCGAGGCGAGCGTCGGCAGCTCTGCCCCAACAGTGACCGGCGTCCATTCGACGGTGTACAGCAGGTCGCGCGCCTGGGTGCCGAGGTCGGCCTCGCGGACCGGCCGCGAGCGGAACGACTCGACGGACAGCACCGGCGTACCGGCCACGTCCGTCACGTCGATCGAGACACCACCGGTGGCCGGGGACGTGATCCGCACCCGGACCTCGGTCGCGCCGGAAGCGTGCAGCCGCACGCCGGTCCACGCGAACGGCAACCGGATCTCGCCCGGCTCCCGCGCCTCGCCGGGGGCGAAGTCGGTGGCGTGCAGGACCGCGTCGAGCAGCGCCGGGTGGACGCCGAACGCCGCGTCGCGACCGGTCGCGGGCAGCGCGACCTCGGCGAACACAACGTCGTCGCGCTTCCACGCGGTGCGCAGACCCTGGAACAGCGGGCCGTAGCCGTAACCCTGCTCGGCGAGTTCGGTGTACAGCTCGCTCGTCGCGACCACTTCGGCACCAGCGGGCGGCCATTCGCCGCGCGGGGCGGGCTCGACCACCGGACCGGCGGCGAGGACACCGATGGCGTGCCGGGTCCAGGCCGCGTCGGCGTCGTTGTCGGGGCGGGAGTGGAACTCGATGGTGCGCCGGCCGTCGACGTCCGGGCCGACCAGCGTCTGCAGCGCGACGCCACCGGTCTCCGGCAGCGCGAGCGGGGCCTGCAGCGTCAGCTCGTCGACCACGCCGTAGCCGACCTGGGCGGCGGCGTGCAGAGCCATCTCGACGAACGCGGTGCCCGGCAGCACCGGGGTGCCCGCGATCGCGTGGTCGGCCAGCCACGGGTGCGTCCGGAGAGCGACGCGACCGGTGAGGACCAGGCCGTCGTCGCCCGCCAGGCCGATCTCGGCGGCGAGCAGCGGATGCCCGGAAGCGAGCTGGCCGAAGTCCGCCGCGTCGCCGTGGCCGGTCGGCGCGGTGAGCCAGTAGTGCTGGTGCTGGAAGGCATACGTCGGCAAGTCGACAACCTGCGCCGGACCGAAGAACGCCGTCCAGTCGATCGCCACGCCACGGGTGTGCAGACGGCCGAGCGCGGCGGCGAGGGTGGTGACCTCGGGCCGGTCGCGGCGCTGCGCGGGGGTGAAGGCGATGGCGTCGCTGGTGCTGGCGGCCATCGCGGACAGCACGGCGTCCGGGCCGACCTCGATCGCCGTCGTGACACCGGCATCGACCAGCGCCTTGACGCCGTCGGCGAACCGCACCGCGCGGCGGACGTGCCACAGCCAGTACCCCGGCGAGCAGAGTTCTTCGGCGGTCGCGATCCGGCCGGTCACGTTCGAGACGACCGGGATCGCCGGGGCCGCGTAGTCGACCACCTCGAGGATCTCGCGGAACTCGGCCAGCATCGGCTCCATCAGCGGCGAGTGGAACGCGTGCGACACGCGCAGCTCGCTGATCTTGCGGCCCTGCATGCGGAACACCGACACGACGGCTTCCACCGCTTCGCGCTCGCCGGAAACGACGACCGACGTCGGGCCGTTCACCGCGGCCAGGCTGACCTGGTCGTCCAGCAGCGGCCGGACCTCGTCCTCGGTCGCCGCGATGGCGACCATCGCGCCTCCCTCGGGCAACGCCTGCATGAGCCGTCCGCGAGCAGCGACGACCAGGCACGCGTCGGCGAGCGACCACACGCCCGCGATGTGCGCGGCGGCCAGCTCGCCGATCGAGTGGCCGAGCAGGATGTCCGGCCGCACGCCCCACGATTCGAGCAGCCGCGCCAACGCGACCTCGACCGCGAACAGCGCGCACTGGGTGTACTGCGTCTCGTTCAACTCCTCGGCGTTGTCGCCGAAGAGGACGTCGCGCAGCGGGGTCTCCATCTGGACGTCGAGGTGGTCGAGGGCCTCGTCGAAGACCTCGGCGAACTTCGGGTATGCCAAGTACAGCTCACGCCCCATCGCGAGGCGCTGCGAACCCTGGCCGGTGAACAGCATCGCGAGCTTGCCCGGCGTGCGCTCGCCAAGGACGACGTTCGGGTCCTGCTCCCCCGTCGCCAGCGCCTGGAGCCCGCGCACCGCGTCGGCGACGTTCTCCGCGACGACCACAGCGCGCTGGTCGTGCGCGGCGCGGGTGGTGGCGAGAGAGAAGCCGAGGTCAGTCAGCTGCTCGGATTCCACAGTGGACACCAGTGCGGCGGCCTGTGCCTGCAGCGCTTCCTCGCTGCGTGCCGAGACGACCAGCGGCACGACCGGCAGTTCGTCACTGGCGGTTTCCGCTTTTTCGACGGCCGGGGCCTGCTCGATGATGACGTGCGCGTTGGTGCCGCTCACGCCGAACGACGAGACGCCAGCGCGACGCGGACGTTCGTTCTCCGGCCATTCCCGCTGCTCGGTCAGCAGCTCGACGGAACCCGCCGTCCAGTCGACGTGCGGCGTCGGCTCATCCACGTGCAGCGTCTTCGGCAGCACGCCGTGCCGGATCGCCTCGACCATCTTGATAATGCCCGCGACACCCGCCGCGGCCTGCGTGTGGCCGATGTTCGACTTGATCGACCCCAGCAGCAGCGGCGTCTCGCGGTCCTGACCGTAGGTGGACAGCAGCGCTTGCGCCTCGATCGGGTCGCCGAGCCGGGTACCGGTGCCGTGCGCCTCGACAGCGTCCACATCGGACGCTTCCAGTCCAGCGTCCGCCAGCGCGCGCTTGATCACGCGCTGCTGCGACGGGCCGTTCGGCGCGGTAAGGCCGTTCGACGCACCGTCGGAGTTGATCGCCGAGCCGCGGACCACGGCGAGCACCGTGTGTCCGTTCGCGACTGCGTCGGAAAGCCGTTCCAGCACCAGGACACCGACACCCTCGGCGAACCCAGTGCCATCCGCAGCTGCCGCGAAAGCCTTGCAGCGACCATCTTCCGCGAGACCACGCTGACGGCTGAACGCGGTGAACGTGCCCGGCGCACCCATCACCGCAACGCCACCAGCCAGCGCGAGCTGCGTTTCCCCACGCCGCAACGCCTGCACCGCCAAGTGCAGCGCGACCAGCGAACCGGAGCAAGCCGTGTCAACGGTCAGCGTCGGACCTTCGAGACCGAGCGCGTAGGCGACGCGACCGGAGACGACGCTGGGCGCGTTGCCGGTGAGGAGGTAACCGTCGAGACCGTCGGGAGCTTCGTGCAGCCGCGGGCCGTACTCCTGCGCCTCCGCGCCGATGAACACGCCGCCCGGAGTGCCGCGCAGCGTGGACGGGTCGATCTTGGCCCGCTCCAACGCTTCCCACGCGGTCTCGAGTACGAGCCGCTGCTGCGGGTCCATCGCGGACGCTTCGCGCGGCGCGATGCCGAAGAACCCGGCGTCGAATTCCCCGGCGCCGGGCAGGAATCCGCCCGAGGTGACGTAGCTGCTGCCCGGCTTGTCGGGATCCGGGTCATAGAGGCTGTCGAGATCCCAGCCGCGGTCCTCCGGGAAGCCGGAGATGGTGTGCACCTCGTCGGCGACCAGCTGCCACAACGCTTCCGGCGACACCGCGCCGCCCGGATACCGGCAGCCGATGCCGACGATCGCGACCGGCTCGTCGTTCGAGCCGCCAGCGGTCAGCGTCGCGACCGATTCCTCCGCGCCGAACACCTCGGCGTGCAGGAAACGCGCGACCGCGGCCGGGGTCGGATAGTCGAAGGCCAGCGTCACCGGCAGTTCCAGCCCGGTCGCGTCGGTGAGCTGCGCGTGCAGCTCCACCGCCGCGAGCGAGTCGAAACCGTGGTCGGAGAACGCTTTCTCCGGGTCGAGGACGGCAGGCACCTCCGGCAGCGCGGCCTGCAGCGCCGCCCGCGTCGCGTCGTGGACCACGCCGGCGAGGAACCCCGCGCGGTCCGCCGGCGGCAGAAGCGTCAGCCGCTCCGCGAAGCCGGATTCCCGATTCTTCTCACTCTCACGCATTGCGCACTCCACCGCGGTAGCCAGGCAGCATTCATGGGTCGTCGGTCGGATCGTAGGGCGGGCTCGCGCCGCGCCGGATCCCCAGAAAACGTCGTTAGGGGCGGGAAATCACCAGGCGACGCGCAGCAGCGACGGGCCGCGCACGATCACCCCGTACTCCCATTTCACGCCGTCGCGCCCGTCCGCGAGCCGCAATTCCGGGAACCGTTCCAGAATCGCTTTCAGCGCCTCCTGCAGTTCCAGCCGGGCCAGCTGCGCCCCGATGCAGTGGTGCGGGCCGTGCCCGAAGGCGACGTGCGGGTTCGGGCTGCGGGTGAGGTCGATGACGTCCGGGTTCGCGAACACCTCCGGATCGCGGTTCGCCGCGTGCAGCGCGGGCAGCACCGGATCGCCCGCCCGCACCACGACGTCGCCGATCCGGATGTCCTCGCGGGCATACCGGGCGAACATCGCGGCGGTGTTGATCGGCACCCACCGCAGCAGCTCCTCCACCGCGGTCGGCATGATCTCCGGCTGCGCCCGCAGTTGCGCGAGCAGTTCCGGCTGCGTCAGGAGGGTGAAGATGAAGCTCGGCAGCGCCGAGGAAACCGTCTCCACGCCGCCGGTGAGCAGGCCCGCGCCGGCGATCGAAATCAGCTCGTTCTCGGAGAGCTTGTCCCCCGCGTCGCGGGCGTAGACCAGCGCGCCGAGGAGGTCGTCGGTCGGGTCCTCGCGGCGTTGCGCGACCAGTTGGGCCACGTAGTTGTCCAACTGATCGCCGTAGACGTCGAGCACGTCGCCCTTCGCCGTGGCGTCGCTGACCAGCGCCTGGGTCCACTCGCGGAAGATCGTGTGGTCTTCCTTCGGCACGCCGAGCAGATTGCAGATCACCGTAACCGGCAGCGGTCGCGCGAGATCCTCGACGAGGTCGCCGGGCGCGCCGTTCTCGATCATCGCGTCGATCAGCTCGTGCGTCAGGACGCGGACGCTCTCGCGCATCGCCTCCAGCCGACGCGCGGTGAACGCCTTCATCACCAAGCGGCGCAGCCGGGTGTGGTCCGGCGGGTCCATCCCCATGATGCCGTCGCCCATCTGCTGGCGGCGCATCCGCGGCTGGTCTAGGCCCTGGGCCAGCTCCCGGCTGAACCTGGGGTCGGCGCTGACCAGCTTCACGTCGGCGTACTTCGTCGCCAGCCAAGCCTGCTCGCCGAAGGGCAACTGCACCCGGCTCATCGGCTCGTCGCGCTGCAACTGGTGGTAGGTCTCGGAAACGGACGTCTCGTGCATGTCGAACGGATACGCCCGGACAGTCCGGCGAGTGCTCATCGCGGTTCCCCTCCGATCGCGGTCATCGGCTGCTCCAATGCCTGGGTGTCATGGGTGTGCTGGACGTAGGAAAGCGCCGACATCAGCGTCGACGAGGTGATCCGGCCGCTCGGCGCGCGCTCGGCGATCCCGCGCAACGGCAGCGAACCGAGCTCGGACCACCCGAGCCGGCCGTCCGCGTCGAGCGTGCTGCGCGCCTGCCCGGCGTTGTCCGGGTGCAGGCAGTACGGCACGTCGAGCAGACCGCGTTTGAAGGCGACCACGAGCGCGCGGTCGAGATCGCCGTGGCTGTTGAGGACCGCGTCGACCAGGGCGTAAGCCTCGCGGTAGACCTGGTTGTCTTCGTCCACAATGGCCTTGATGCCTTTCGCCGAGGCCGCCGCGTGTTCAAGCGCGGTCACGTTCTCGGCGACGGTCGGGATGCGGTGGGCTTCGGCGGCCGTCTTCACGATCAGCCGCTCTGAACCGGTACTCATCGCCAACTCGGCGGCCTTGCCCAGCAACAACATCGCACCGTCGGGGGTGCGCGGGAAGAGGCCCATGTAGGCGTAGATCACCACATGCCAAGTCGCTTCCGGCAGGAACTCCGCGCACAACCGGCGCAGCGCGGCAACGGCTTCACGGTCCTGCTGGAGGTTCGTCTGCTGCGCGTAGCTGACGGAAATGCTGCGCACGCCCCGGCGGTAAAAGAACAGCGCTTCCAGCACGCTGATCGCGACCAGTTCGCTCGGCGGGCACAGCTGTCCGAGCATGCAGCCGCCGAACGTCTCCAGATGCGGACGGCCGCCCGGATGTTCCGCGTCGACCAGCAGATCGCAGCAGTACGCCCAATTCCGCACGGATTCGTCGAGCGGTGTGCGGCTGTAGGGCAGGCAGTAGGAGATCGGGCCGCCTTCCGTGGCGTGCAGACCGGCGGCGATCATCGCGCGGAAGATGTCCACCGGCCGGGCCGAACCGTGCCGGACCTGCACCGGGAAATCCGGGCCTTCGAGACCGTCGAGCATGGCCCGGGTCACCTCGGGCGGATGGTTGACGATCGGGTAGCCGTTGAGCGGAATTCCGTTGCGCAGCGCGTGTTCCGCGGAATCGGTGTCGCGGACGCGGGTGTAGCTGTCGAGTGTGAGCGTGCCGACGGTCGCGGCGTTCGCGAGCTTGGTCGCGACCAGCCCGGCACGCATCGCTGCCGGACTGTCGAAGCCCATGCGCGGCTGCACGACCAGTTCCCCGGCCGCGTGCCGCTGCGCTACGAACCGCTCGAAGCTCACGCTCCCTCCAACTGGCTGACCCCGCCGGGAAGCGTGGCCGCGAAGTGCCGGAAGGCGGCGGCGTTCTGCTCGTCGAAGACCCCGTCGAACCCGGCGAACAGCAGTTCCGCGGTCTGCTCGTCGGACAGCGGACCGCCGGTGCCGAGTTTTCCGCCGATCACGATCGGCAGCCGACGCAGCTCGGAGATCGCTCGAAGCCGCTGCACGACCCGCAGTCCGTCTTGGTAGCCGTGTCCGTTGACGCTGCTCAGCACCAGCATCGCCGGACGACGGCTGACGCATTCGGACTCCAGCAGCTCGTCCGGCACGCACGCGCCGAGGTTCACGACGTCGAAACCGAGTTCGCCCACGAGAAGTTCGAGGTAGACGAGGTTCCAGGTGTGCGAGTCCGACGCCATGCTGCTCACGATCACCGTGCGCCCGCTGGGTTCTTCGACGATGCTGCCGCCGTAAGCGCGGACTTCCTCGCTCATAGCGACACCTCATAGGCTCGCTGATAGTCCAACCGAGACACCGAGATGACCTCGTCGCCGCGGACCACGACTTCGGTCGGCGCGGGACGGCCGAGGAAGCTGATCAGACTCGCGGTGACGCCGTACGCACCCACGTTCGGCACAGTCAGCAGGTCCCCGGCCGACAGCTCGGGCAGCTTCGCAGCCTTAGAAAGCGAATCACCGGGAGTACACAGTGGACCGACGAGCTGCCCCGGGTTGTCGCCGATCTGCTCGACCCCAACTGCGGCGGGCAGCAGCCGTCCGATGCCGGAAAGTCCGCCGACCACGTTGATTCCGGCGTCGAGAATGACGAACCGGTGGCCGCGGCTCTCCTTCACGTTCACGACGCCCGCCAGCAGCGTCCCGCAAGTCCCGGAGAGATAGCGGCCGGATTCGCACGCCAGCTCCACCGCACCGCTGCGCCACTCGGGCAGGTAGAGGTCAAGCAGCTGCTCCAAACCGTTACGCAGCTTCGGGTAGTCGGTGCGCTCGCCGGGAACCGCGTACGGCGACGAGAACCCGCCGCCGATGTCGAGCAGCTCCAGCGGCAGTCCCACTTCCTGGCGCAGCTGCGCGGCCGACTGCAGCACGAACTCGTACTCGCCGAGCAGTGCGTCCTCGTCCTGCGCGTTGCTCATGGTGAAGAAGTGCGCGCCGACGATCTTCGCTCCGGTAACCGCCTTGAACAGCGGCATCAGCTCCGGCAACGTCTCGGCGTCGACGCCGAACTGCGACGGACGGCCCATCATCCGAATCCCGGTCGACGCACTGCCCTGCGTGGTGTTCACCCGCAGCAGGCAACGCGCGACCGTGTCCTGCCGTTCCGCCGCGGCACCGACGTGCTGCAGGTCAGTCAGCGATTCCACGGAGAACAGCCGGACGCCCGCGGTGATCGCCGCGTCCAGTTCGCCGTCCGTCTTGCCCGGGCCGGTGTAGAGGATGTCCTCCGGCGCGAACCCGGCGGTCAGCGCGTTGGCGAGCTCGCCGGTCGAGCTGATCTCCGCGCGGCAACCGCCCTCGCGGAGTTCCCTTGCGATGTCCGGATGCGGGTTGGCCTTCAGCGCGTAGTAGACCGCGAACCCCTCGGGCAGCAGGCTGAACAGCTGATCGCGCGACTGGGCGGTCACGTCAAGGTCGTACACGTAAGCCGGCGTGCCGAACCGTGCGGCCAGCTCGTCGTACTTGCTCATTTGCGGGCACCTTCCACCAGCAGGGCGAGTTCCTTCGTCGCGTTCTTGCCGTGCGCGGTGAGCGGGAACTCGTCCACGACGTGGCACAGCGCGGGCACCTTCTGCGGCTCGAGCCGCTGCGCCAGTTCCTTGAGCACCGTGGTCGGCGGCAGGTCGCTTTCCACGCAGATCGCCAGGTCGCGGGTCTCGCTCGGCGGGATCGCACCCGCCGCGCGCACGCCCGGGATGTCCATCGCGGCCGCTTCGATCTCCAAAGTGGACATCCGGATTCCCTTGCGCTTGAACATGTCGTCGCGGCGGCCCTCGAAGTAGAGGTAACCGTCCTCGTCGAGTCGTCCGTAGTCGCCGGTGTGCAGCCGGAGTTCACCGGTGGCCTCGTCGCGGCGGAACGCTCGCGCGGACAGCTCCGGGGCGCGCCAGTAGCCGGGCATCACGTGCGGACCAGCGGCCACGATCTCGCCGATTTCGCCCGCAGGCAACGGAGTTCCATCGGCGGCGAGGATGTGCACGGTCGTGCCGGGCAGCGGGAGGCCCGACGAACCCGGACGCTCAGTGTCTTCCTCGGGCGGCATCACGGTGATCCGCTTGCACTCGGTCTGGCCGAACTGCCGGACGACACGGACGCCCGGGAAAGCGTTGCGGAGCTTCTCGATGGTCGAATCCGGCAGCGCCGCACCGGTGTTGGTGAACAACCGCACCGGAGCCGGTTCGCCCTGGTCGCGCTCGGCCAGAGTGGCGATCATCGTCGCGAGCGAAGGCACGATCGGGACCACCGTCGCACCGACCTCACGCATCCGTTGCAGGAGGCGAAGATCGGACTCGGCGTCGGCGAGCACGATTTCGCTGCGGCCGAGCGTCGAGAGGAGGACTTTGTACAGGCCGTAGTCCCAGGACATCGGGAACCGGCAGAAAACGACGTCGTCCTGGCGGTAGCCCAGCACCGCCTGGATCGCGCCGGCCGCGAAGGTGACCTGCCGGTGCGGCCCGATGACGCCCTTGGGCGCGGCCGTGCTGCCGGAGGTGTAAACGAGGACCGCGACGTCGTCCAAGTCGACCTCGGTCGGCTCTGTGCGAGTTTTGTCGCGGTAGGCTTCTTCGACTTCCGTCCACAGTGGAGCGAACTCGGTCGGCTGGACGATCAGCACCGGTTCGGCGTTCTCGACAACGGAGTCGAAGTGGAACTGCTTCATCGCCGGGTTGATCGGCACGAACACCGCGCCTCGGCGGGAAGTCCCGTGGAAGAGCGCGACCAGCGCGCGGTCCGTCGGCAGCTGCACCACCACGCGATCGCCGCGTTGCACCCCGCGCCGCGCGAGGACCGCCTCCACCGCGTGACTCCAAGCGGCCAGCTCGGCATACGTCCACACCCCCGCCCGGTCGCGCACCGCGGCGGCGTCCGGCGCACTGGCCACCGCCGCGTCGAGCAGGGCATGGACGAGAGAACCGGATTCGTTCACGACTGCCACTCCCGAAAGGATTCGTAGAATCACCGTGCCTGCGCGGGATAGCTCCCCGACGTCGCAAAAAGCTATCCGCGCGCAGGCGGTGATCCACACCCCTAACGGCCCCTAGCTGGCAGTCTGCCGCTCAGGCGGGCACCGGGCTCAGGATCTCCGCGGCCCGCGCCGCCAGGGTTTTCCGGTCGATCTTGCGGTTGGAATTCAGCGGGAACTCCTCGACGTGCTCGTACCGCCGCGGGATCACGCCCTCGGGCAGCACCTCCCGCAACGCGCGCACCAGTTCGATCACCGGCCGCCGCGGTCCGGTGTAGAAGACGAACAGCTCGGTCCCGCCGTCGCCTTGGACGCCGAGCGCCACCGCCTGCACCCCGCACGTCTCCAGCGCGTGCTCCACCTCGGTGAGTTCCACGCGCCAGCCGAGCACCTGCACCTGCGAATCGAGCCGCCCGAGGTACGCCAAGTCGTCCCCGCCGAGCCGACGCACGCGGTCGCCGGTGCGGTAAAACCGCTGCCCGTCGCGGTCGAGGAACCGGCCTTTCTCGTCAGCCGGGTCGAGGTAGCCCGGTGTCAGCTGCGGCCCGGCGATGGCGAGTTCGCCCTCCCCCGCCTCGTTCTCGTCGATGAGCACGTATTCATGACCCTCGTGCACCGCACCGATCGGCACCACGCCGTTCACCGCGATCCGCGGGGTTTCCACGTCGTCCCACCGGTACCCGGCCACGGTGATGGTCAGCTCCGTCGGGCCGTAGAGGTTCTCGGTCACGGAATTGCCCGCCGCCGCCCGCCAATCCGCGGTGTCGCGGACGGTCAGCGCTTCCCCGGCGAAGAAACTCCACCGCAGGCCCGGCATCGCGCCCGGGGTGAGCCGTCCGGTGCGGCGCACCAGATCGATCGCGCTCGGCGTGGAGAACCACACGGTGAGGCCGCGCTCCGCCACGAACGCCGGCACGTTCCGGTACGCCGCTCCCGGCAGGACCACCGCTTCCGCACCCGCGCCCCAGGCACAGAAAAGGTCGAACATCGCGCAGTCGAAGTTCAGGTCGAACGTCTGGGAGAAGACGTCGTCCGGGGTGAAGTCGTACCGCGCGTCGAGCAGGCCGAAGTAATGCTCGGTGGAGCCGTGGCCGATCCGGACTCCCTTCGGCCGTCCCGTCGAGCCCGAGGTGAACAGCACGTACGCGGAATCCTCCGGGCGCACGTCCTTGGGCTCGCTGAGTGCTTGCGCCGCCTTCAGTCCTTGCTGGTTAACCTCCGGCGCCAGAAGCGTTTTCACCGACGGAGCGACGGTCAGACCGCGTTCGTCGGCGATGAGCGCGTCTACCTCCGCCGCTTCGACCATCTGCTCGGTCCGGGCCGCCGGGAAGTCCGGCCGCAGCGGGACGACCGTCGCCCCCGCGTACAGCCCGGCCAGAATCCCGGCGTACGCGGTGACTCCCTTCCCGGCCAGCACCCCTACTGTGCGGGTGCCGGACTCCGCCAGCGCGCCGCCCCACAGCAACGCCCGCTCGTGCAGCTCGCCGTAGGTGAACGTCTGCCCGCCGACGCTGACCGCCGGCCGGGACTCGGAACGGGCCAGCCCGCGCAGAAATCGCGCGTGCAGTCCCGAGGTGGTCGTCGTGTCCATCGTGGTCCTCCGCGTTACTGTGCCGATCGCTGCCAACCCCGACCACAGTCACGGCCTCGTGGCTTCGCGGCAACGGTTCCGTGCCGGGTCGGGGGTCGGTCGGCTCTGGCCGGGTTAGCAATAGGGGTGCTGACGCGTCGCTCGGGAACGGCGGCGCGGGGTAGAGTTCAAAACCGAACCGGGCGGTCGGTTTCCCCGCCTGGTGAAGTGCCCGACCCAGCCACCGGAGTAGCCATGTGGGACAGCTCTTTCGACGAAGCCCTCCGCCCGTACCTCCCGTTCCTGCCCGCCGACGAAGCGCTGACCGCCGAGACCCCGCTCAAGGAGTACGGCCTCGACTCGCTCGCCACGGTGGAACTGCTGGCGGTGCTGGAGGACAAGTACAACGTCCGGTTCTCCGACGACGCGCTGAACCTGGAGACGTTCGAGAACCCCGGACGCCTCTGGACGACGCTGTCGCAGCTGCAGCCGGCTAGCTGACCCGCGAGGGACCCGCGCCGCGCCGCCGCGGCTGCAGCGCGAGCCGCGGGTTCACCGTGGTCACCTCGAACCGGCTGGTGGTGGCCCGGACACGGCCGAACAGCGTGTCCGGCCCGGCCACCCACAGCTTGCGCACGCCGAGCTGTTCGAGCGACGAGACGACGTCCGGCCAGCGCAGCGGCTCGACGATGCTGTCCAGCAGCATCGTGCGGACCTGCTCGCCGGACCGCAGCACCGAACCGTCCTGATCAGCGATGATCGGAAGGAGGGGATCATGGAAGTCGAGGCCGCCGAGCACCTCGTCCTCGGCCTTGCGCCGCAACGCGCCGAACGCGCGCGAGTGCAGCGGAGGACGCATCGTGTACAGCGACAGCCCGCCCATGCTCCGCACGGTCTGCTTGAGCCAGTCGAGGTTCCGCTCCCGCACCGAGACCATGTAGAAGTCGTGGTCGATGTAGCAGGAGATGTCGGCCCACTCGCCGCGCCCGTCGAGTTCCGTCAGCGCGTCGCGCAGTTTCTCTTCCGGGGTGCGGACGAACGAGTGCGTGACGACGTCGGTGTGCTCGGTCGCGAAGAACTCGTCGAGGCACTGCGCGAGCTTCGCGGTCATCCACACCGCGTCCGGGAAAGTCAGCGAACCGGCGTACACGCTGGCCGGTTTCTCGCCGAAACTCGGGCCGGTGCAGTAGTCCGGGCTCATCCCGTACTCCTGTTCGGCCCACTCGGCGAGCGCGACGCAGGTGAGCATGAACCCGACCTGGGCGTACTCGGAGTAGTCGCCCTCGGCCTCGCGGAAGCGGTCGACCAGCGAGTAGCCCAGCCGGTCGTCGGCGTCCTTGATGAGCCTGCGCGCGAACGGGTTGATGAGCAGGAACTTGCCGAAGTCGACGAACCGGCACGGGCTCATCCCGGGGAACACGACCGCCGATCCGGCCTGGCTGGCCTCATCCATGACTGGCGACCTCTCTTTCGGCGGGGGAATGGACTTCCTGCAGGAATCCCAGCAGGATTTCGCGGAACCGTTCCGGTTCCTCGAGATGGGGGACGTGGCTCGATTCCGGGAGGATCTCCCAGCGCACGTCGTGGATCCGGTCGTAGTACGGCTGCACGGTGGCCGGTGTGGCCTCGTCGTGCGCGCCGGAAATGAGCAAGGTCGGCACCTCGATGTCGTCGAGGCGGTCGATCACCGAATAGTCCGCGAGCGTGCCGGTGACGGTGAACTCGCTGGGGCCGTTCATCACCGAGTAGACGGTGTTGTTGTCGGCCATCTCCATGAACGAGGCGACGTAGTCGGGCGGCCACGGCAGCACGCGGCAGACGTGCCGGTCGTAGAAGACGCGCATGAGGTCGAAGTACTCCTGCGTGTCCGTGGTGCCCGCCGTTTCGTGGGCCCGCAGGCCTTCGTCGACGCCGGGCGGAAGCAGCGCGCGCAACCGGTCCATCTCGTCGCGCCACAGCTCGTACGACGCCGGCGAGTTGGCGATCACCAGCCCGCGCAGGCCGTCCGGACGCTCGGCGGCGTGCCGCGCGACGACAAGGCCGCCCCACGACTGTCCATAGAGGACGTAGTTGTCCTCGATGCCGAGCCGGTGCACCAGATTGTCCAGCTCGTCGCCGAACAGCTCCGGGTTCCAGAACCCGGGTTCGGCGTCCGGCAGCCGGCTCGACCCGCCGCTGCCGAGCTGGTCGTAGTGCACGACCGGGAATCCGTGCCCGGCGAGCTCGGTCAGGCTCAGCAGGTAGTCGTGCGTGCTGCCCGGCCCGCCGTGCACCACGACCACAGCGGGCGCCGCTCCTCCCGGTCGCCCGGTGACCCGGTACCAGGTGCGGTGCTCGCCGAACGGGACCCAGCCTTTCGCGGTGGGCGCCACGGCCATGCTCATCACCTCGTTCGCCTCCCTCGTCCGTCTCCGGCGCAGAGCGGCCGGATCCGATTACCTGTCTATCCGCCGCGGCCCGCGCGCCATAGCCCCTAAGGGGCATCTAAAGCCGAGCCAAATCCTCCTTGCCCGGGCCGGATTCAGGGGTCCCCTACCGGGTGGGCCCGGGACTGGCGCGGCCCTACCGTTTCCTTTGTTCTCCCGTGACTACGAACCCGGAGCTGCCGCGATGCGCGTGATGCTGATGGTCTTCCCGACGAGGACGCACGTTTACAGCATGGCTCCGGTGGGCTGGGCGCTCGCCGCGGCCGGGCACGAGGTCCGCTTCGTCGGGCAGCGCAACCCGCGCGAGGTCGCGCCGTTCACCGAAACCGGGCTGGACGCCATGTGGTTCGGCGACGAACTCGACATCGCCCGCCACCGGCAGCAGCAGGTCGACGGCAACAACGCGATGCACGGCGAATTCCGGCTCTCGGAAAGCCGTCCCGAGCGCTACACCGACGAGTACGTGCGCAACGTGTACGAGCATTGGGTCGACGTGTACCGCTGGACCACGCCGGACCTGCTGCTCGACGAACTCGTCCGCTTCGCCCGGCAGTGGCAGCCGGACCTCGTGGTGTGGGACCCGCTGATCTACGCCGCGCCGATCGTCGCCCACGCCATGGGGGTGCCGCACCTGCGGATGATGTACGCCGCCGACCAGACCGCCCGCCTCGGCGCGCAGTACCGCGACCTCAGAGCCAGCCGCCCTGAGGACAGCTCGCCGGACCCGTTCGTGACGTGGATATCCGCCCAGGTCGCCCGGTTCGGAGCCGACTACGACGAAGCCCTCCGCTACGGCGTGCGGACCATCGACTGTCATCCGTCGTATCTGCGGTACGACGGCGTGGACGTCGACTACCTCCCGGCCCGGTTCGTGCCGCAGAACAAGCCGATGGCGATCCCGTCCTGGGTGCTGGAGAAGCCGGAGCGGCCGCGGGTGATGCTCACCCTCGGCATCTCCAACCGGCAGACGCTCGGCGTCGAGGAGACCTCCGTCGGGGACCTGCTGGACGGGCTCGCCGACCTCGACATCGAAGTGATCGCCACGCTCAACGCGGAACAGCTCGCGTCCGTGCGCGCGATCCCGGACAACGTCCGCGCGGTCGATTTCGTGCCGATGAACGAACTCCTCGCCTCGTGCTCCGCGATCGTGCACCAGGGCGGCGGAGCAACGATCGGCAACGCGGTGGTGAACGGCGTCCCGCAGCTGGTCATCCCAGGCACCACGTGGAGCGAACGCGGCTCCGCGGTGGCTCAGGTGAAGCGCGGCAACGGATTGCTGGTGGACCTCGAGGACGTGACACCCGCGAGTGTCCGCGACGGAGTGTGCCGGCTGCTGGAAGAACCGTCCTTTCGGGAGTGTGCGCTCGAGGTGCGCGACGAGATGCTGGCGACGCCCACTCTCGACGACCTCGTGCCGGAACTGGAACGGATCGCGCAATGCCCGTGACGCGGCCGCCGACCATGCGGACGATCGGGTTTCTCGTGCTGAGCCTCCCGATCCGGCTCGCGGCGTTCGTGTTGATCCTCGTGACCATGCTGGTCGGCGTCGGGACGACGATGCTGTGGGTCGGCATCCCCATCTTGTTGGTCGCGACCTCCCTGATGCGCTCGTACTGTGCCTTCGAACGACGTTGGGCGCACCAGATGCTCGGCGTGGCCATCGCCGAACCCGTCCGCCGCCGTCCGGCAGGCCCCGGCATGCTCGCGGTGTGGCAGGCGCGGCTGCTCGACCCCGCCACCTGGCGCGAGTTCGCGTTCGTGCTGATCGCTTTTCCGTTGGGCATCGTGGAATTCGTGGCGGGCGTCGTGTCCACCGCAGTACCTCCTTTCGGTATTTTCGTGGCACCGCGCATCGGGGCGATGCACGGTGAACTGGCCGCGTCGTTCCTCGGCCCCAACCGCACCGCGCAACTGGAAGCGCGCACGGTGCAGCTGCAGAACTCGCGAGCACGCGGAGTCGACGCGGTGGAGGCCGAACGCCGCCGGATCGAACGCGATCTGCACGACGGCGCACAGCAGCGGCTGGTGTCCGTCGCGATGAGCCTGGGCCGCGCCCAGCTCAAACTCGATCTCGACGACCCGACCGCGGTCCGCGAACTCATCGGAGCCGCGCACGCCGACGCGAAGCTCGCTGTCTCGGAGTTGCGCGACCTGGCGCGCGGGATCTATCCGCCGGTGCTCCAGGATCGGGGCCTGGACGCCGCGTTGTCTTCTCTTACCGCAAGAATGCCTATCCCTATTGAGGTCGAGGTTACCGTACAACCCCGTCCGCCCGCACCTGTCGAAACGACGACGTACTTCATCGTGAGCGAAACGCTCACCAACGTGACCAAACATTCCGGCGCCGACCGCGCGTCCGTGCGAGTGACCCGCGACGACGACACCGTGGTCGTGGAAATCACCGACAACGGCCACGGCGGCGCCTCGATGCGCCCCGGCGGCGGCCTGGCCGGGTTGGCCGACCGCGCCGCCACGATCGACGGCGTGCTCACCGTCGTAAGCCCCGCCGGCGGCCCCACCGTCGTGCGGGCCGATCTGCCCGTCCGCTGGTGAATCCTGTTGTGGAGGCAAGGAAAATGCGCGTCGTGATCGCGGAAGACTCGGTGCTTTTGCGCGCTGGAGTACAAAGCCTGCTGGCGGACGTCGGCATCGAAACCGCCGCCGCGGTGGACAATGGCGACGACCTGCTGGTGGCCATCCGAGACCACCGCCCCGACCTGGTGATCGCCGACGTCCGCATGCCCCCGACCTTCACCGACGAGGGCCTGCGCGCGGCTTTGGCCGCCCGCAAGGAAATCCCCGGCCTGCCGGTCTTGGTGGTCTCGCAGTACGTCGAAGGAAGCTATGCGGTAGACCTGATCGCGGAAGGCACGTCCGGCGTCGGCTACCTGCTGAAGGAACGAGTCGCCGACGTAGCCGACTTCCTGGAAGCCGTCCGCCGCGTCGCCGGCGGCGGATCAGCCATTGACCCGGACGTGGTCGCCCAGATGCTGTCCCGCAGCCGGGATCCGTTGGAGGCGTTGACGGCGCGGGAGACGGAGGTGCTGGCGCAGATGGCCCAGGGCCTGTCGAACACGGCCATCGCGAAGGCGCTTGTGGTGACTCAGGGAGCGGTCGAGAACCACATCAGCAACATCTTCGCGAAGCTCGGCTTGGAGGCCAGCCGGGATCAGAATCGCCGGATCCGTGCTGTGCTTACGTATCTGGACAGCACCGCGGTGCACGCCTGACCTCTAGGCCGACCTGCCCGCACGGTTCTTGCCTACCTGGACCGCACTGCGGCGCACGCCTGTCCCCCGAACCGCCGCGCTGCCCGGACAACACCATCGCAGCTGGTTCACCGGATCGATACCGTGCAGATGTTCGACGGGCGGCGGTAGCTTGGAGATATGGATCTTGGACCTGTCCCCGTGTCGTCCGTTGTGGACGATGTAGTTGTTCTCTTGTGGCGCAACGCTTCCGCCACCCGTCGCTCGTCGCGGCCGCTCTCGAGACCGTCGCTTCGCTCAACGTGGCGCTCTCGAAGACCGGGGTTTCGCGCGGCCGCCCAAGCCGGAACTGCCGCGCTGAGAAAAGTCCGCATCAGCCTGCGCCGATGCGGACCCCGCTCCTTCACTGCATCGCCGGACCGGGCTACCGCGCCCGCCAGCTCGTCGCCGGAACAAACCTTGTCGACGGTTGCCGAGGTGACGGCACAGCAATTTCCTCGCGCCCAGACGCCGCCACCTGACCGACTGCAGCCAACGCCACCACCAGCGCAGCCACTTCGACGTCGTCCGGATTCCCACGCACCACACGTACTGCGGGCGCTACCGTCGCAACACGCTGTTCATCGCGCTGCCCGGCAGCTTCGAGTCCAGCCGAATCCCCCGGCACCGCAGGGGCCTCCACCGTGGCCGCGCCTGAACACATCGCTATCGCAGCGCCCTGCCCACCGTGCGGCCCGGCAGCTTCCCCCTCAGCCGAATCCCGCACTGCAGGGACCTCTGCCCTGGCCGCGTCCGCAAACGCGGCGATCGCGTCGCGCCGGTAACGATGCGTCCCAGCGGGATCCCGGCGAACAGAATCTCTATTCTCCGCAAGGATTCCTGCCCCGACTGCATCCGGACCGCCCGGTTCTTCGGGAGATTCCGCAGGCGAAGAAAACGAATTCGCCTTGGCCGCAACTGCAGGTGCGGCTATCACGCTTCCCCGCTCACCAGGCCGCCCGGAAGAACCAGCCGAATCCCCCGGCACCTCAGGCATCTCCAGCCCAACCACAGCTGAACCGCCCGGCACCGCAGCCGACCTATCCTGTGCAGACAACTCGGCCGCAGCTGAACCGCCCGGTGCCGCAGCCGACCCATCCTGCGCAGACAACTCAGCCGCACCCGATTCACGGCCCGCGGCAAGAACCCCCACGCCCGTCCCCGGATCCGCCACCCCAACCGACCCCATCACATCCCCCGTTCCCAGCCGCACAGCCCCGACCGCCATCACATCGGCGGGTTCCCGTGCTTGCGCGCCGGAACGTCGGCGTGCTTGGCCCGCAACATCGCCAGCGACCGGATCAGCATCTCGCGCGTCCGGCCGGGCTCGATCACGTCGTCGACCAGCCCTCGCTCGGCGGCATAGTAAGGATGCATCAGCTCGGTCTTGTACTCCTTGATCTTCTGCCGCCGCACCGCCTCCGGGTCGTCGGCCGCGTTGATCTCGCGCCGGAAGATCACGTTCGCCGCACCCTCCGCACCCATCACCGCGATCTCGTTCGTCGGCCACGCCAGCGAAACGTCCGCGCCGATCGACCGCGAGTCCATCACGATGTACGCGCCGCCGTAGGCCTTCCGCAGGATCACCTGCACTCGCGGCACCGTCGCGTTGCAGTAGGAGTACAGCAGCTTCGCGCCGTGCCGGATGATGCCGCCGTGTTCCTGGTCAACCCCGGGCAGGAAGCCCGGCACGTCGACCAGCGTCACCAGCGGAATATTGAACGCGTCGCACGTCTGCACGAACCGCGCGGCCTTCTCGCTCGCCTCGATGTCGAGCACCCCGGCGAGCGTCGCCGGCTGGTTCGCCACGATCCCGACCACCTGCCCGTCCAGCCGCGCCAGAGCACACACCACGTTCGTCGCCCAACCGGCATGCACCTGGAGGAACTCACCGTCGTCGACAATCTCCTCGATCACGGCACACATGTCGTACGCGCGCGCCGAGTCCGTCGGCACCACCTCAAGCAGCTTGTCCGTACGACGGTCCGCCGGATCGGCCGTCGGCTCCACCGGCGGCATCTCGTTGTTGTTGGAGGGCAACAGCGAAATCAGGTACCGCACGTCCTCAAGACAGCTGGGTTCGTCGTCGTAGACAAAGGCGGCGACACCCGACGTCGAAGCGTGCACGTCTGCGCCGCCGAGGCCGTTCTGGGTGATCTCCTCGCCGGTCACCGCGTGCACCACGTCCGGACCGGTGATGAACATCTGCGAGGTTTCGCGCACCATGAACACGAAATCCGTCAACGCGGGCGAATACGCGGCACCGCCAGCACACGGGCCGAGCATCACCGAAATCTGCGGAATGACCCCCGAGGA
>NZ_JBSFNS010000109.1:0-28521 GCF_053587275.1 Amycolatopsis sp. NPDC003676 | reverse complement strand
TGCGCGGATTCCGAGAGCCAAGCCTGCCACTCAGCCGGGTCCGAGGGCGGCGTGGCCATGTCGGTGGGCAGCCCCCAAACGTCGGCTTAAAAGCGATCCCGCCCGCGACGGCGGAGCCGGCGCCAAAACACTCCTAGCGCGATAACCGGGGCACCAGCCGCACGTAACACACCATGCCGACCACCTCGACCAACGTCTGCGCCACCACCGCGACCGGCGCGACCGCGAATTCGTCCGGCAGCGCCAGCGCCAGCGGGAGCACCACCAGCGAGTTCCGCGTAGCCCCGGTGAAGACGATCGCCCGTCCGGCTGGAACGTCCAACCGGAACAGCCGTGCGACACCGAGTCCGGCGAACGCCATCACCACCAGGAACACCACGTAGAACGGCACCACCGACGCGACCGGGCCGAGTCCGCCGTGGAGCTTGGGGGTTTGCGACGCGACGACCGTCACCAGCGTCGCGGCCATCAGCGGCACCATCGCGGTCCCGGCCGCGTCGGCGAACCGGCGGCCGGTCTCGTGCCGGGCCGCCCAGGCTTGGGTGAGCCAGGCCAGCGCCAGCGGGAGGACGATCAGCACGAGGAACGCTTCGAGGAACGGCTCGATCCGCACGGTTTGCGCCAGGTCCGCGCCCAGGAAGAGGAACAAGAACCCGGGCAGCAGGACTATCTGGGCGAGCAGCAGCAACGGCGTCGCGGCAAGTAGACGGCGGCTGCTGCCTCCGGCCAGGCCGCTGAAGACGATCACGTAGTCGACGCACGGGGCCAACAGCACGAGCAGCATGCCCAGCCGCAGCGCCTGCCCGGCTGGGAAGAAGACGAACATCGCCGCGACGACCAGCGGCACGACGACGAAGTTGACCGTCAGCGCGGCGCCGAGGAACCGGCCGTCGCGCAGGGAACGGCCCAGTTCGGCGGCGGGCACCTGCAGGAACGTGACGTACAACAGTGCCGCCAGCACGGGGTTGATCGCCGGTTCCAGAACCGGTCCGGCCGCCGGGGCCAGCCAGCCGGCCAACGCACCGACGGCGAGCGCGCCGAGGTAAACGACGGCCTGGTGCCGTTCCATCCGCGACACCAGGCCGGATGATGGCGACAACGGGGCGCTCCTCCACGAATGCCGGGTACCGGACCAGCGTAGTCCCTTGACGCACTTCAGAATGTCGACGACGGGCTTTCAGCAACTGACCCGGTCCGAAGAGGACAGTCGGGGCGCGGTTCTCACGACAGTCCGCTCAGAATCGCGTCGATCCCGAACCCGAACGCCTCGTCCGAATCCCCGCTGTGCGCCGGATCCTCCTCGACAATCCCCGCACGCACCAGCTCCGCGTGGTTCTGCTCCTCCGAGACGAAGCCGAGTACATAATGGACAACCGTCCGCGCCGCCCACTCCGCGCGCCGCTCGTCGAACTTCCCGGTGAACAGCGTGCGCAGCGCGTGCGTGGGCACCAGCAGATCCGGCCGGTACGCCTGCACGAACGACACCACCTCGGCGCCGTCGCGGACTTGCAGCAACGCCGAGCGGAAGCCCTCAGCCGCGTCGCGCGGGTCCTTCGCCACCCCTGGCAGGCCCTTCAGGATCCGCGCGGCGACGACGGCGAGCAGCTCCTGTTTGTTGGCGACGTGGTAGTACAGCGCGCCCGGCTGAACCCCCAGGTCGAGGGCCACCCGCCGCATCGACAGGCTGCTCAGCCCCGCCTCCCGCAGCAGCTCGTACGCCCGGTCGACGATCTGGTCTCGCGTCACCTTCACCCCTCTCATTCTGCCTGCCGCTTGCTTCCGGCCGAGCGGCCGCCTAGGATTTGATAGGTGTTCAAAACCTTCGACGACCTGGCCGACCGGCAGCTGGCCGGCGGCGTACTCGACCGAACTGACGCCCGCGCGGTGCTGGAATGCCCGGACGAGGACGTGCTCGGCCTGGTCGCGGCGGCCGGGCGGCTGCGGCGCGCGCACTTCGGCAACCGGGTCAAGGTCAACTACCTCGTCAACCTGAAATCGGGCCTGTGCCCCGAGGACTGCGGGTACTGCTCGCAGCGGCTCGGGTCGTCCGCGCAGATCCTCAAGTACTCGTGGCTGTCCGCCGAGGAAACGGCGCGCCAGGCGAGCGCGGGCGTCCAGGGCGGCGCGTCGCGGGTGTGCCTGGTCGCGAGCGGGCGCGGGCCGAGCGACCGCGACGTCGACCGCGTGGCCCAGGCCGTCGAGGCGGTGAAGTCCGCGCACGCCGACGTGGAGGTGTGCGCGTGCCTCGGGCTGCTCAAGGACGGCCAGGCCGAGAAGCTGCGCGAAGCCGGCGTCGACGCCTACAACCACAACCTCAACACGAGCGAGTCGCGGTACTCCGAGATCTGCACGACGCACGGATACGACGACCGCGTCGACACCGTCGAGAAGGCCAAGTCCGCCGGGCTTTCCGCGTGCTCCGGCCTGATCGTCGGCATGGGCGAGACCGACGACGAGCTCATCGACGCGATCTTCGCGCTGCGCGACATCGACAGCGATTCGATCCCGGTCAACTTCCTGATGCCGTTCGAGGGCACGCCGCTCGCCGGGACCTGGGAGCTGAACCCGCTGCGCGCGCTTCGCATCCTCGCGCTGGCGCGATTCGCTTGCCCGGCAAAGGAAGTCCGGATGGCCGGCGGTCGCGAGATGCACCTGCGGTCGCTGCAGCCGATCGCGCTGCACGTGGTGAACTCGCTGTTCCTCGGCGACTACCTCACCAGCGAGGGCCAGGCCGCGAAGGCCGACCTGGAGATGATCGCCGACGCCGGATTCGAGGTTCTCGGCGCGGGCGAGCAGCAGCAGGCCGGGCACTCCGCCCCGTCCCTGCGGGAACGCGGCGCGGGCACCGCCGCCGCGCCCAACGCGTGACCGCCATGGTGTCGATGCACGACTGGCTGACCTCCGCCGAACGGGACCGGCACGTCGCCGGTCTCGTCCGGCGGACCGATGATCGACGGCATCCGCGAGCGTCCACATTGGACCTCGCGTCGAACGATTATCTGAGCCTCAGCACCGATCCGCGATTGCGCGCAGCCGCCGTCCAGGCCGTCGAGAAGTACGGTGCGGGCGCGGGCGCGTCGCGAGTCGTCACCGGCACCACGCCGTGTCACACGGAACTGGAACGCGAACTGTCCGACCTCACCGGGCAACCGGCGGCGCTCGGATTTTCCAGCGGCTACACGGCGAACATCGGCGTCATCACCGCGCTCGGCTCGCCGGACACGCTGCTGATCACCGACGCGCACATCCACGCGTCGCTGATCGACGGCGCGCGGCTCTCCCGCTCCCCCGTCGCGATCTGCCCGCACGGCGATCTGGACGCGCTCGCGCAGCTGCTGCGCGACCGGTGCCAGGATCGGGCGATCGTGGTGGTCGAGTCGATCTATTCGGTGCTCGGCGACGCGACGGATCTTGTTCGCACCGCGGCATTGTGCGCTGAATACGACGCGTTCCTGGTGGTGGACGAAGCGCACGGCATCGGTGTCGCGGGCAACGGCCGGGGTGCGGTGCACGCGGCCGGTCTCGCGGGCGCGCCGCACGTCGCGGTCACCGCCACCTTGTCGAAGGCCTTGGGCGCGCAGGGCGGCGCGGTGCTGGGATCGCCGCTGCTGCGCGAACATCTGGTCAACACCGCGCGGACGTTCATCTTCGACACCGGCCTCGCCCCCGCTGCTGCCGCGAGCGCGGCGGAAGCGTGCCGGATCATCGCGGCCGAGCCTTCGCGGGTCGAGGATCTGCATCGCGCTGCCGTCGCGATCGCCGACGCCGCAGGGGTTTCGCGGGCTCCTGGTGCGGTGCAGTCGATTCCCGCGGACTCGCCGGAGCAGGCTGTCGCCGCCGCGAACCTGCTGTACGAACGGGACATCGTCGTCGGCTGCTTCCGCCCGCCCAGCGTCCCGGACGGCATCTCCCGGCTCCGGCTGGTCGCGCGCGCCGGGGTTGACTTGGATCGTGCGCAGGAGGCTGCACGGCTTGCTGCCCAGTGGTCGCGCGCCGCGAGCACCGTCTGACCGGCTCCCCCGCGCTCAGGGAACGGATCTAGGACGAATCTAGGACGGCGGCTTTTAGCTTCGGTCTCCCGCGACGGCCCAGATACGGGCCGTCGCACACATCCTCAGGGGAGACACATGAAGCTTTCCCGAAAACTGGCGACCGGAGCCATCCTCGCCGCCGTCGGCGTCCTCGCCGCGACGACCCCGGCCAGCGCCACGGTCGTGAACTCCTCGTGCAACCTCTCAAGCGTCGTCCGGGTCTATTACGACGGCGGCTCCTACTGCTACGTCTGGGACGGTGACAAGAGTTCCAACTTTGGCTGGATGGACATCCGAAACGCCCGCAAGGTGGTATCGGACAGCTACATAGGATCCGTGCGGGACAACCAAGGAAACACGTACGGTTTCACCCGTGGCAATAAAAACAAGCCCACCCTGCTTGGCGGTGTGACGCTGACCGGGATCTTCTTCGACGCCAACTGAGGTGAAAGGCGCGCGTCCGGCGGATCGCAGTCCGCCGAACGCGCGCCCTTCGCACCCGCCCTAGTCGCGCGCTCCGGAATTAGCCGGAACCGTGCCGCTCGCCACGACACCCAGCGGTCGCGCGCCGCGAGCCTCGTCCGGCCCCTTCCGGAACAACGCGTCAACCGCGAGCGCACCCGGCCCGGTGAAGGCCAGCAACAAGAAGGCCCAGCAGAACATCGCCGCGGGCTCGCCGTGGTTCTGCAGCGGCAGCAACCCGTCCGGCTGGTGGACGACGAAGTACGCGTACGCCATCGAGCCCGACGCGACCAGCGCCGCGATTCGGGTGCCCACCCCGAAGGCCACCAAGAGGCCGCCCGCCAGCTGGATCACCGCCGCGTACCAGGACGGCCACATGCCGGCCGCGACGGTTCCGCCCTTCGGGCCGCCGCCGAAAATCCCGAACAGCGCCGCCGCGCCGTGGGCCGCGAAGAGCAGGCCTACGACGATGCGGAACAGGCCGAGCACGAACGGGACGGCCCGATCGAGCACACGCTCTGGCATGGGTCCTCCTCGGAGAGTGACTAAGGTAAGGCTTGCCATACCGTACGTGCCGGGGTTCCTCCCGTCCAGACGCTGTGACGCTCGCCAAATCGGACTGAACCGTTCCGGCGCCAGCCGCGTGTCGAGGGCAGGGCACCACCCACGCACGGCTGGAGGCTGGGATGAAGGTCAAAATTCGGGCAACTCCAAGAACTTTCGGACTAGCGGCCGCACTGGCCGCGGCGGGCTTGTTCGCTGCAGCGTGCGGTGGCGGCACTTACAGCGGCGCCAACGGGAGCAGCGGGACCACGGCCGCACCGCCCGCGGCGCCGACGCATTTGACCGACAGCAACGGCGACACGATCTACCTGTTCGCCGCGGACCACGACGGCCAGTCCGTCTGCACCGCCACCTGCGCGAGCTACTGGCCCCCGGTCAAGGCGGGCACCCAGCTCACCGGACCCGCCCAGGGCAGCCTCGGCTCGATCACCCGGCAGGACGGGTCCAAGCAGGAAACGCTCGGCGGACATCCGCTGTACCGCTACAGCGGCGACCACTCCCCTGGCCAGACCAACGGCCAGGGCCTGAACCTCAGCGGCGGGCTGTGGTGGATGGTCTCGCCGAGTGGCGTCGCGATCACCAATGCGGCCGCACCCAGCACCGCGCCGTCGGGCACCGGCGGGTACAGCGGGGGCGGCTACACCGGCGGCGGGTACGGCTGAGCAGCGAGGTAACACCCTTCCGGGTAGGCGCTGTCTCATTTGGGTACCTCTGATCAGGGGAACTTGACCGCGCTCCCGAATAAGACCAAACTTCGCTAGTGATATAAGTACTCCCGTCGTCCCCGCACCGAAGGAGTTCGTCAGTGACCTCGTCGTTCGTCATCATCGGAGCCGGGCTGGCCGGAGCCAAAGCCGCGGAAGCGTTGCGCGACAAGGGTTTCGACGGGAAGATCACCATCGTCGGCGACGAGCGGCACCTGCCCTACGAGCGGCCGCCGCTGTCGAAGGACTACCTCGCGGGCAACGCCGAGGCCGAGAGCTTCCAGGTGCACGACGCCGCGTGGTACGCCGAGAAGAACGTCGAGCTGCGCCAGGGCGTCAAGGCGACGGCGATCGCGCGGGACGAGAAGCAGGTGACCCTCGACGACGGCACCAGCCTCGGCTACGACAAGCTCCTGCTGGCCACCGGCGCGAGCCCGCGCGTGCTGCCGGACACCGCGGGGATCCACTACCTGCGCCGGATCGAGGACTCCGACCGGCTGCGCGAACTGTTCGGCACCGCGGCCAAGCTGGTGGTCGTCGGCGGCGGCTGGATCGGCCTCGAAGCGACCGCCGCCGCGCGGCAGGCCGGGGTCGAGGTCACCGTCATCGAAGCGCTCGACCTGCCGCTGATCACCGCGCTCGGCCCGGAGGTCGCGCCGGTGTTCGCCGACCTGCACCGCGCGCACGGCGTCGACCTGCGGCTCGGCGTCCAGGTCGAGCACATCTCCAACGGCGGCCAGGGCAAGCGGATCCGCCTCGGCGACGGCAGCGTCCTCGAGGCGGACGCCGTGCTGGCCGGGATCGGCGCGAAGCCGAACGTCGAACTGGCCGAGGCGGCCGGCCTCCGCGTCGACAACGGCGTGGTGACCGACGCGAGCCTGCGCACGAGCGACCCGGACATCTTCGCCGCGGGCGACGTCGCGAACGCCTACCACCCGTTCCTGGGCAAGCACCTGCGCGTCGAGCACTGGGCGAACGCGCTCAACCAGCCCGCCGTGGCCGCGGCCGGGATGCTCGGGAAGGAGGAGTCGTACGACGAACTGCCGTACTTCTTCACCGACCAGTACGACCTCGGCATGGAATACCTCGGCACCATCGAGGGCCACGACCGCGTCGTCTTCCGCGGCGACGTGGCCGGGCGCGAGTTCATCGCATTCTGGCTCAAGGAAAACCGCGTGCTGGCCGGGATGAACGTCAACGTCTGGGACGTCACGGATCCGATCAAGGCGCTCATCCGCTCCGGCAAGGCAGTGGGCCCCGACCGGCTGGCCGACCCCGAGGTTCCGCTGGAGGACCTCGCCTGATTTCGGGGCCAGCGGGCCGCTCCGTTTCCGGGGCGGCCCGCTAGGCTTTTCGCCGTGGGGACCGAAATTCTGTCCGACGGCTGGGACTCTTCGTACTACGTCTTCCGAACCTCGGCGTTCGATGCGATGTTCCTCGTAGGCGGCGGCGAGAAACCCGATGAGGTGGACAACGTCGACGTCGAGGTCCGCTACCCCGACGGTTCCCGGTGGAGCGCGACGATGTTCACCCTCGACGAGGTCGACCGGATCATGCGCCGCTGGGAAAGCACCGGTGAGTGCGCTGGCGGCAGCTATTTCGCCGTGCCGGACGGGCTGATCGTCCGCGAACCCGGCGTGCGGAAGATGGCCGCCGTGCTGATTGCGATGCACGACAGCGGCGAACTCAAGTCGTATCTGATGCGCTTGGACGACTAGTCCCGGGGCAGCAATCCCTCCAGAGCCAGCTCCACAAACCGCCGCCAGTCCCCGCTCCCCGTGCGGACCACCGACGACAGGCAGCCGACGAGCAGGTACACGTCGCCGACCGTGCAATCCGCGCGAAGCACCCCCGCCGCCTGATCCGCCGCGATCGCTTGCGCCACCACGGTTTCCAGCACCGCCAGAGCGTCGCCGCGCGGTTCGCTCCCCGCCGTCCCGCGCGCCGTCTCGATCGCGGACGACAGCGCCCGATCCCCGGACAGCACCTCGCCGACGTGCCGCAGATAGCGGTTGACCCCGGACTTCCCGTCGAGGCACCGCTTCCGCGCGTACTCCGCGATCTCGGCGAACCGCTGCGCCGCCAACGCTTCCACGAGCGCCCGCCGGTCCGGGAAATTCCGGTACACCGTCCCGACGCCCACTCCGGCGACCCGCGCGATCTCCGGCAGCTGGACGTCGTCGTGCTCGGCGAGCAGCGCGCGGGCCGCCTCCAGCACGCGTGCCCGGTTGCGTTCCGCGTCCGCCCTCGGCTTGCGCTCCGTTGACAACCGACGCCCTCCTCCGGTTAATCTGGAAACGGACTCCGCTTCCACTACGTTTGCGAGGATACCCCATGACGAAGGACCGCTTCCTGCTGCTGCAGCCCGGCGAGGCGCGCCCGGGCCGGGTGCCGCTGCCGCCCGCGTTCGCGGTGAAGGCGAGGACGGGCGACACCGAGACCCGGTTTTCCCTGCTGGAGGTGACGCTGGCGCGCGACATCCCGCGCCACGTCCACCACGAGGCCGACGAGTGCATCTACGTCCTCGAAGGCGAACTGGGCATCGACTTCGCCGACGAGAGGCATGTCGCGACGAAGGGAATGTTCGTGCTCCTGCCGCACGGGATCCCGCACGCGTTGCGGGCGGTGTCGGATCCCGCGCCGCGGTTGCTTCAGATCTCCTCGCCCGGCGGGTGGGAGCACTACCTGGAGGATCTGTTCGAGGCCGGGCCCGCGGTGCTGACGGACGGCGCGGTGGACCCGGTGAAGATCAATCCGGTCGCGGCTCGGTACTCGATCACCTATGAGGAATGACGCCAGGCGGGCTCAGTGCTGCAGCACCGGCCAGACCGCCGCTGGGTGACAGTGCTCCGGGCACGCGAGCAAGTACAGGGCGTTGCCGAGAAACAGCACGTAGGCGTAGGAATAGGAGCTGTCCAGTTGTTCAGGCTGACCGGGGCGGCTCTGGAAGCCGACGTCCTCCGGCAGACCGCACAAGAACAGCATCTCGGCGCCGCACGCGCAGCGGTGGCTTTCCGGATCCTGCTGCCAGCGCGGCAGGCCGCCGACCTTGAACCCGCCCCGGCCGACGCTCAGTCCGGGGTGCGTTTCGCCGGGGCGCCGCACGGTCTCCGTCTCGGGCTCCGGGCGGAGTACCAGCTCGCGGCTGAGGAGATGCGGTTCCTCCTCGGCAGCCGGACCGGTCGGGTCCCGGTGCAGCATGATCCGCCAGAACGCTCCGGGGTGCCCCCAAATCCGCGGTTTTTCCCAGTAGCGCTCCGGAAACTGCTGCGGGTCTTCCCGCAGGCAGGCCGCGTCGTTGTGCACCGGGCACTGGAACACGAGCAGATGGTCGCCGCCGAACCGCGGGATGTCCGGCGGGACGTCCAACTGGAAGAAGAGCACCATCCGCGCGCCGCAGTAGCACTCGGGCCAGTCCTCGCCCGCGGGCAGGATCGGCCTGCCGCCGAAGGTGTTCCGGGAATCGGGGCTCGCCGGAGCGCGCGGGTCTTCCACCAGATACATCGGAAGGTCTGCTCGGCGAATCTCGGACGACGGCTCGAAGACAGTCACCGAACCAGCCTAGGGCGGAGCGAGATTCCCGTCTGGCTTTCCGCGCTAAAACGGGCACCGGCCGGAAAGCCGGTGCCCGCCCAACTGCTTACACGGTCCGCAACCGCCGCCACTCCCACGCGGCCAACCCGGCGAACAACACCGTCGCCACGCAAGCGACCGCCGTCAGCAGCCACTCAGCCTCTCCGCCCCCGCCGTCGGGAGAAGCGCCGGTCGTGCGCTCGATCCAATCCGGAACTGTCAACGTCAGCACCAGCGCGACGGCGCTGAGCGCGGCAAGCCCGGCCTCGGCTGCGATGCGGAGCTTCTGTGCAGTGTTCATGAGAGCCTCCCTCAGTACTTCGCCGCGTTGAGGCGCGTCCGCCAGGTGTTGCCCGCGCCGGCGTATTCGCCGTAGCTCCACACGGTCCGGGAGTCCGACGGGTCCCGGCCGATGCCGAAGTAGTCGCCCCATCTGCCGCCGGTGTAGGCGCTCTGCCCGGCGATCACCGAAGCGCTGCCCTGCAACGTGCCCGGCGGGTCGGTGGCGAGGCGGCCGGTCTGGCGGAAGTGGCCGTACTCGTCGTCCCCGGACCGGCCGAACGCCACGTGGGCGTTGCGGGAAATGTCGGTCTGGATCACCGGGAAAAAGTAGTGCTTGCGGGGTGCACCAAATGCGCCCTGCTGCGTGATCGAGTGGCTGGGCACGTCGATCTCGTACCACTGCACCACAGACCGCGCCTCGGAGTCGCCTGGCCAGCTGTACGCGGAGGTGTGCGTGGTCCACAAGCGCTGCGTCCGGCCCGCTGCTTGGAAAACCGCGTTGAGCAACCGGGTGTCGTTCGTGGCGATTCTCGTTGTCCCGCCGTCCTTTTGCACCGCGCCGGGCGGCAGGTTGTAGCTGCGGCAGGTGATCGCGGTCGCGGAGAGCGCCGGTGCGCCGCCCGACCACAGGCCCAGCGGATTCGACAGCGTCCACAGGGTCAGGCTCGCCCCCGACGGGAACAGCGAGTTCACCAGGTAAGCGCGCGGATTCCCGCCCACGCCTTGGAAATGGCAGCACGGCTGCACGGAGAACGCGGCGCTGCGGTCCGGGTTCTTCAGGCCCCAGAAGTCCCACCAGCGGATGGTGTGGCCCCCGCCCGCGCCGCCGCCGTAGAGCTCCGCCTTGTTGAAGATCCGGAGTTTCGCGTAGGCGAACCCGCCGCCGAAGGCGAATTGGTTGGTGGACACGTAAATCGCCTGGGAGTCGAAGCCCAGCATCGGGTAGTCCGACCAGTTGCCGCTGGCCGTGGAACCGTTCGCGGTCGCGTCGGTGCTCCAGATCCAGTAGCCGCCCGCGGGATCGCCGGTCTGCGAGACGCCGAGCATGATCCAGGAGCCCTGCGGGTTCGCGCGCCGGGCGGCGATGCAGACGATCCACCGGCCGCTGTAGTGGTCGTACGCGAGTTTCGGGTCGAAAAGCTGTGCTCCGGCAGGCAGAACCGGGTTGAACATCGCGGTGAAGTTCGCCCACCGGAACTGCTGCAGGCCGGTCTTGTCGTAGCCGACGAGGTCGACGTTGACCGCCGCCATCACCTGTTTCGGGCCGACCGCGACCGTGCAGTCCGGCGGGCGGAACGCGGTCTGCGAAATCCCCTCGAAGCTCGCCGACGCCGCCGGGGCCAGCCCCTCGACGATCTCGTCCTCCGGCGGGTTTTCCTCCGACAGCTCCGCCGCGGCTTCCTCATCGAGCTGCACGCCGAGCGCGTCCTCGGGCGCCAGCGCGTCCGGGCTGCGCTCCCGCGCCCCGGTCTTCAGCTGGTCGTATTCCTCGACCGGTACCGGAAACCGTTGCGCGAACAACGGAGACCGGTCCGGCGACGGCGGTTCGGCGAGCAGTTCGCCGACCGTCAGATCCGCCATCTCCCGCGACGCGCCGCCGGCCGTTTCGCCGGCTTGGCCCTCGAGCACCTGTGCTTCAGGCATCACGGTGATCACCCTCTTCCTCCGCGGCCTCGTCGCCGGCCCGTGCCGGGGCGTCGGCCTCCTCCTCCCGATCGCGGTGCCGCCGCGCGGCCGCCTTCAGCCGCTCCATCTCGGCGGCCGGAACCGGCATCCCGATCGGAATCTCGTACCCCGATTCCGGTTCGGCGGGCGCGTTTTCGCCCGCCGGACCGCTTTCCGCCCCCTCGCCGCGTCCCGCACCGGATCGCGGTCCTTCGCGTTCGCCCATCGCTCACCCCCGGGAATTCCGTCCGAAAAGATCGATTCCGGCGGCGTTCACGAAAAAGGTCGCACAACGGCCGGGAACAGATACCGGCGCGCCGCAACCTTCAACCGAACGGCCCAGCGGAAATCGATTTCACCATTTATTCCCCAGTTCTCCGGGAAGGCGCATAAAAACCGACCGGAAACTGTTTCGAAGAACCTTTCCAAGCGCCGGGAGCCCCTCCGGCCGCGCTGCCCCGTACGCCCGAATACTGGCGGATCAGGGCGTTTTGGGCCGTTCACCCGCACTTGACCGGGTTGCTCCGCAATCGCTTGATCATCCCGGAAGAAGGCCGGTTCGCAACCCCGGATTTACGTCCACCTTGTGCATTTTGTCGCCCGGCAAGCTGAGCACCCGGTTAATTCTTCACTCATTCCTTCGAAGGTAGGTACCGCGATAACCCGGTCTCGGCGGACGCTGGCGCGACCGTGCCCGAGGAGGAGAATTCCATGTCCCGACTTGCCCGTTTCGCCGCGCCTGCCGTCATTCTGGCCGGTTCGCTCGCTTTGGTCGCGCCGGCCGCGCACGCCGACGTCTCGCACCCGCTCGCCGCGAAGTGCTCGCAGTCCTATCTCCCGCTGCCCGACCCGGCCTGCACGCCCGGCGCGACCAACCCGGACGTCACCCAGGACACCATCGACGACACGATCTGCGTCTCCGGCTGGACCGCTACCATCCGCCCGCCGACGACCTACACCAACCAGCTCAAGAAGCAGGGCATCATCGACTACGGCTACGCCGACACCTCGCTCAGCTCCTACGAGGAGGACCACTTCCTGCCGCTCGAACTGGGCGGCGCGCCGAAGGACCCGAAGAACCTCTGGCCCGAACCGCACGACGGCGACCAGAACTCCTACAGCAAGGATTCCGTCGAGAACGCGGTGAAGAAGGCGGTGTGCGCGGGGAAAGCGACGCTGGCCGACGCGCAGCACGCCATGCTCACCAACTGGACCACCGCGGAGTCCGTGCTGGGCATCGACTGATCCGGGGTTTCGGTTTCAGACCCTGACCCGAAACGCACCATCCGCGAAGGCCCCTGGAGGAACTCACATTCCCCTGCCAGGGACTTGAGCAGCGCAGTCGTACCGGCCGCCGGGCGTCCACAAAGGACGCAAAGAACCGAAAAATGCCCGGTTCGTCACCATCTGCCTGGTTCTGATCGTACGTGAGGGGAACCCTGAGGGAATCTGATTCCCTCAGGGTTCCCCTCACGTACAACGGCCCTGCCCCGGCCGTCGGGCTGGGCAGACGCACCTCGGCCGCGCTTATCGTGCCCGCTCAAGGCGCCGCACCCACCGTGCCCAAGACACCGCGCCCAACGCGCCCACTCAAATCCCCGACGTTGGCCTTGATCTCCTCAAGGAGCCCTTCACGGACTTTCACCGCCCTGGATCAGCGTTCGACGGGCCGCGAAAGCACGGCCAGCCGAGGACGTCGCGTCTCCCCCAGTCCTGGCCCCGGCCGGTGCGCGCGGCACACCGTGCACACCACCGCGTGGCTGACCGGCGTCCCGTCCTCCTGGACCAGCCTGCCCACGTGCACCGCCTCGCGGCCGCATTGTCCACAGGGGACGGTCGCGCTTTCCGGATCCACCAGCAGCCTGCTCATCTCGTGCTCCCTCCGTAGGTTTTCCGGCGATTGCGCTCGCCCGCCCGGTTACCCTTCGCCTTCCCGGGCAAACCGGACGCTTCCGCCGCCCGCGGTTTGCCCTGGCCGGAAGCGGGTACGCCGTCGGTCAGGGCGGAAGGGAGCAGGCGATGGCCGTGCACCGGCAGCCGGATCCCCACCGGGCGCTGCGGTCGATGGAGCGAGAGCTGCTCGCCACCGACGCGCTGTGGGTGCGCCGTGCCTTCGGACAGAAGGCGTGGCCGCTGCGCCGGGCGTGGCCGGTGGCGTGCTGGGCTCTCACCGCGATCGCCGCCGGGCTCGTGGCCTGCGGGATCGTCTTTCCGCCGGAGGTGCCGCTCGCGCTGCTCGGCTTCGTGCTGGCCGCGGTCGCGGTGTGCGGGCACGTCGCCCGCCAGGAGTGCCTGCGTCCGCCGACCCGCCGGACTCCCGGTCCGGGGAAAGGATTCCCATGCCGCCCGTCGTAGTCGTCACCGGGGCCAGCGCCGGAGTGGGCCGGGCCGTCGCGCGTGCTTACGGAGGCCGCGGCGCGAAAGTCGCCCTGCTGGCGCGCGGCGAAAAGGGGCTCGCCGCCGCGGCGGAGGACATCCGGGACGCCGGCGGCACGCCGCTGGAGCTGCCGGCGGACGTAGCCGATTTCGCGCAGGTCGACGCCGCGGCGACCCGGATCGAGGAGGAACTGGGGCCGATCGACGTCTGGGTCAACGTCGCGTTCAGTTCCGTGTTCGCCCGCTTCGCCGACGTCAAACCCGAGGAATACCGCCGCGTCACCGAAGTGACGTACCTCGGTTTCGTGCACGGCACAATGGCCGCCCTCGAACGCATGAAACCGCGGGACGCGGGCACGATCGTGCAGGTCGGTTCGGCGCTCGCGTATCGCGGAATCCCGTTGCAGAGCGCGTACTGCGGGGCCAAGCACGCGATTCAGGGCTTCAATGAAGCGCTTCGCTGCGAACTGCTCCACGAGCGCAGCGGGATTCGCACGACCATGGTGCAACTGCCCGCGGTCAACACGCCGCAGTTCACCTGGCTGCTGTCCCGGCTGCCCGAGCACGCCCAGCCGGTCCCGCCGATCTACCAGCCCGAACTCGCCGCCCGCGCGGTGCTGCACGCTGCCGACCACCCGCGCCGCCGCGAGTACTGGGTCGGCACGAGCACCGCCGCGACGCTGCTGGCCAACGCCGTCGCGCCCGGACTGCTCGACCGGTACCTCGCCCGCACCGGCTTCTGCGCGCAGCAAACGGGCCGGCCTCAGCCGCCGAGCCAGCCCGCGAACCTGTGGGAACCAGCGGACGGCCCGCGCGGATTCGACTACGGCGCACACGGGGAATTCGACCGGCAGGCGAAAGCGCACGACGTCCAGCCGGTGCTGAGCCGGCATCACGGCGCGGTGGCGGCCGGGCTGACCGCCGGCGTGCTCGCCGCCGGGCAACTGCTGCGCCGCACCGTGAAGTCCGGAAAGGACAGTCGATTCCGCTGGGGCACGAAGAAAGGCCGCCGGTGAAGCCGTTCCGAAACCGCGCCGACGCGGGCATCCAGCTCGCCGCCGCACTGGTCTGGCGGGAGTGGACCGACCCGGTCGTCTTCGGGCTCGCCCGCGGCGGGCTGCCGGTCGCCGCCCCGGTTGCCCGTGAACTGGACGCGCCGCTCGAACTACTGGTCGTCCGCAAGATCGGCGCACCAGGACGGCCGGAACTCGGCCTCGGCGCCGTCGCGGCGGACGGTCCGCCGTTCCTCGACCGCGCCGGGCTTCGCGCGCTCGGGCTGACGACCGACGACGTCGCCCACCTCGTCGCCCACGCCCGCACCGAAGCCCGCGACCAGGTCCGCCGCTACCTCAGCGGCCGAGCCCCGCGCTCACCGGCCGGACGCGACGTGGTGGTGGTCGACGACGGCGTAGCCACCGGCGGGACCGCGATCGCCGCGCTGCGGGCCCTCCGCTCGTACGCCCCGCTGCGGCTGGTCTTCGCCGCACCGGTCGGCGCGCCGTCCGCATTGGACAAGCTGGCTCGCGAGGCGGATGAGGTGGTGTGCCTGCAGGAACCGCAGGAGTTTCGCGCGGTGGGCGAGTTCTATGCGGACTTCAGCCCGACCAGCGACGACGAGGTCCTCGCCCTGGTGCCCAAGTAGTCAGCTGAACGTCGACAACAGCCAAAACGCCAGCGCCGCCACCCCAGCCGCAGCCGGGAACGTCAGCACCCACCCCAGCACAATGTCCCGCGCGATCCCCCACCGCACCGCCGAAAGCCGCCGCGTCGCGCCAACCCCCATCACCGCCGCCGTGATCACATGCGTCGTCGAAATCGGAGCCTTCACCGCAAAAGCAGTCAGATACAGCACCGAAGCCCCCACCGACTCCGCGACAAACCCGTGCGGCGGATCAAGCGGAAACACCCGGCGGCCCAACGTCCGCATGATCCGCAGACCGCCCGAGCAAGTCCCGAGCGACAGCGCCCCGGCGCACACCAGCGTCACCCACAGGGGCACCGAAAACGTGTTCTGCTTCCCCGCCGCGATCAGCGCCAGGACGAGCACGCCCATCCCCTTCTGCGCGTCCTGCAACCCGTGCCCGAGCGCCAGCGCCGAGGCCGACACGATCTGCAGCCGCCGGAACACCCGGCCGCTGCGGTGCGGATTCGCCCGGCGCAGCAACCACAGCACCGCCACCATCGCCGCATAGCCGAGCAGCAGCCCGAGCAGCGGCGAAGCGACCATCGGCACCAGCACCTTCTCCACGATGCCGGTCCAGTGCACCGTGCTCGCGGCGGCCAGCGCGGCCCCGACCATGCCGCCGATCAGCGAATGCGACGACGAGGACGGCAGCCCGAAATACCAGGTCACCAGGTTCCACGCGATCGCCCCGACCAGCGCGGCGAGCACCACGGTCAGCGCGCCGGGGCCGGCCGGGACGTCGATGATTCCTTTCGCGACAGTCGCGGCGATCCCGGTCGACAGCAGCGCTCCGGCCAGGTTCATCACCGCCGCCAGCACGAGCGCGGTGCGCAGCGGGAGCGCCCGCGTCGACACCGCGCTGGCGATGGCGTTGGCCGCGTCGTGGAAACCGTTGGTGTAGTCGAAGAAAATCGTCAGCGCCACGACCGCGACCAGCGCGGCGGTGCCGTCCACTCAGGACTCCTTGACCGCGATCGTCTGCACCACGTCCGCGACGTGCTCGAATCCGTCGGCCGCCAGTTCGAACTGTTCGACGACTTCCTTCGCCTTGAGCACTTCGAGCGCGTCCGCGCCGGGCTGGAAGAGGTCGGCGAGCATCCGCCGGTAGGTGTGGTCCGCCTCGTTCTCGAGTGCGTTGATCTCGATCCAGTACGGCGACAGCTCGCCGACCTTCGCCAGCCCCGGCATCGCTTCCGCGGTCAGCTCGGCGGCGCGGCACAGCACGCGCAGCATCCCCTTGGTGCCCGGCGGAAACTCCTCGAGCCGGTACAGCACGGCGAGGTCGGCGGCGGTGTCCACGAAGTCCAGGACGTCGTCGATCCGCGCGGCCAGCGCTTGGATGTCCTCGCGGTCGAACGGCGTGACGAACGTGCTGTTCAGCTCGACCATGATGGTGTGCGTCAGGTCGTCGCCGGCGTGTTCGACCTCGTGCAGCCGGGCCGCGATCGCCTCCCGCTCTCCAGGTGCGGCCTCGGTGAGATCGCGCAGCAGCGCGGTGGCGGTGACGAGGTTGGCCGCCGCGTCCGCGAGCAGCTGGAAGAACTGGCTTCCGCGAGGTTTTATGCGCATCGGAGGATCAGTTACCCCGAATGCCGGACGCTTACACCGCCTTGGTGTGCCGAATGCCCGCATCGGGTACCCGCCGGGCAACCAAGGCGGAAGGAGGGGCAGATGCGTCCGGTCTGGCAGGGTTCGCTGTCGTTCGGGCTGGTGAACGTCCCGGTGCGGATGTACAAGGCGGTCGAGGACCACGCGGTGCACTTCACGCAGTTCCAGCGCGGGACCCAGGACCGCATCCGCTACCGGCGGGTGAACGAGCGGACCGGCGACGAGGTGCGCTACGACGACATCGTGCGCGGCCGGGAGGTCGGCGACGACGAGTACGTGCTGGTCGAGCAGGAGGAACTGGACGAGATCGCCCCGGGCCGGTCGCGCTCGCTCGAGGTGGAAAGCTTCGTGGACCTGGAAGAGGTCGACCCGGTGTACTTCGACCGCGCCTACTGGCTCGCGCCCGCCAAGGAGGACGGTCAGCGTCCGTACGTGCTGCTGCTGGACGCGCTGGCCCGCCGGGACAAAGCCGCCGTCGCGAAGTTCGTCTTCCACGGCCGCGAACACCTCGCGCTCGCCCGCGCGGGCGACGGCGTGATCGTGCTGAACACGCTCCACTACGCCGCCGAGGTGCGCGACGCGGACGACGTGCCGCAGCTGCCCGCCAAGGCCAAGACCAACCAGAAGGAGCTGGACCTCGCGGTCAAGCTGATCGACGCGATGTCCGAGCCGTGGCGGCCCGAGGAGTTCCACGACACCTACCGCGAGCGGGTGGAGGAGCTGATCGAGGCGAAGAAGGCGGGGAACACCGTGACGCCCGCGGAGGAGCCGGAGCAGCCGACGAAGGTGGTCGACCTGATGGAGGCGCTGGCCAACAGCGTGCGCGGCAGCCGTCGGCCGCGGACTCCGGATCTGTCGGAGCTGTCCAAGACGGAGCTGCAGAAGCTGGCGAAGGAACGCGACGTCAAGGGCCGGTCGAAGATGTCCCGGGCCGACCTCGAAGCCGCACTGAAGGCTTCCTGACCAGCCAAGGTACGTGAGGGGAACCCTGAGGGAATCAGATTCCCTCAGGGTTCCCCTCACGTACTTCTGCCGGAGCGGCCTCAGTGCAGGGCGCGGGCCAGTTGCGGGATTCGCCCACCGGCCAGCAGCACATCGACTTGGCGCGGCGACAGCTGATGCTTCGCCCGGTACTCCTCGCCCCGCGTTTGGTTGCGCACGATGAACTCCGCCGTCTCGGCCAGCCGATGCAGCCCGGACACGCACAGCACGTCGTCGCGCTGGATCTTCTCGCTGTCCTCCGGATCCGCAAACTCCAACGGCAGCACGCCGAAATTGACCAGGTTCTGCCAGTGGATCCGGGCGAACGACCGCGCCAGCACCACGCGCAGGCCCAGGTACCGAGCCGTGATCGCGGCGTGCTCCCGAGACGAACCCTGGCCGTAGTTCTCCCCAGCCACCACGAAATGCTCCGGGCTGTCGGCCGCGCGCTTCGGATAGTCCTCGTCAATCCGGGTGAACGTGAACTCGGCCAGCTTCGGGATGTTCGAGCGGTACGGCAGCGCACGCGCCCCGGCGGGCGAGATTTCGTCGGTCGACACGTCGTCTCCGGCCCTCAGCAGCACCGGGCCCTCGACCTCGTCCGGAAGCGGCTCGAAGTCCGGGAGCCCAGCGACGTTCGGGCCCTTCACCAGCTCCTCCCGCAGGGCCTCGTCCTCGGGCAGCGGGGCGGTGAAGACGCGCGGGTCGGCGGCCGAACGGGCCGGTCCGGAAACCCGCGGGTGGGCGAGGTGATGGACGGCGGCGTAGTCGCGCGGATCGGTCAGCACGCCGGTCAGCGCCGACACCGCGGCGGTTTCCGGCGAGCACAGCCAGACCGAATCGTCCGCGGTGCCGGACCGGCCGGGGAAGTTGCGCGGGAACGTGCGCAGCGAGTTCGTGCCGGGCGCGGGCGCCTGGCCCATTCCGATGCAGCCGAGGCAGCCCGCCTGGTGCACCCGGGCCCCGGCCGCGACGAGGTCGGTGAGGTGTCCGCTGCGCGCCAGTTCGACGAGGATCTGCCGCGAGGTCGGGTTGACGTCGAAGCTCACCGAATCGGCCGTCTGCCTGCCCCGGACGGTGGCCGCGGCGACGGCGAAGTCCCGGAACCCGGGATTGGCCGACGAACCGATCACGACCTGCCCCACTGGCGTGCCCGACGCCTCCCGCACCGGAACCACGTTGCCGGGCGAAGACGGTTTCGCCACCAGTGGCTCCACAGTGGACAGATCGATCTCGTCTTCGATGTCGTAGGAGGCGTCGCGTCCGGCGCGCAGGTCCTGGAAGTCGTGTTCGCGGCCCTCCGCCCGGAGGAACACGCGGATCGCCTCGTCGGCGGGGAACACCGTCGCGGTCGCGCCCATTTCGGCGCCCATGTTCGCGATCACGTGCCGGTCCATCGCGCTCAGGCACACCAGCCCCGGCCCGTGGTATTCGATGATCCGGTGCCGCCCGCCGCTCACGCCGTGCCGCCGCAGCATCTCCAGCACGATGTCCTTCGCCGACACCCACGGCGGCAGCTCGTTGTCCAGCCGGACACCCCAGATCTCCGGCATCCGCAGGTAGAGCGGCTCCCCGGCGATGGCCAGCGCCACCTCGAGGCCGCCGACGCCCACCGCGAGCATGCCCAGCGCCCCGGCCGCGCAGGTGTGCGAATCGGACCCGGCGAGGCTCTTGCCGGGCACGCCGAAGCGCTCCATGTGCGTCGGATGCGAAACCCCGTTGCCCGCTTTGGAGAACCACAGCCCGAACCGGCGGCAGGCCGAGCGCAGGTAAGCGTGGTCCTCGGCGTTCTTCTCGTCCGCCTGCAGCAGGTTGTGGTCGACGTACTGGACGCTCAGCTCGGTCCGCGCGCGGTCGAGCCCGAGCGCCTCCAGCTCCTGCATCACGAGCGTGCCCGTGGCGTCCTGGGTCAGCGTCTGATCGACCCGCAGGCCGATTTCGGTCCCTGGTTCGAGCCGGCCGGCGACCAGGTGCTCGGCCAGCAGCCGCCCGGCGAGTGTCTGTTCGCGTCCCACTCTCGGTCGGGTACCCGTTTCCGGCGCGGCGAACCGCGATGTTTCCGCCTCGCGGGCCCGGGCAATCCGGGGATCAAGAACGACGGAAGGAGACTGGGATGCCGGAGCAGGCTTGGAGTTCGAAACGCGAACGGCAGTACCAGCACATCGAGGAGTCGCAGGAAGAGCGGGGCGCGAGCAAGAAGCGCGCGAAGGAGATCGCCGCGCGCACGGTGAACAAGAACCGGGCGCAGTCGGGCGAATCGGACCGCGCGAGCAAGACCTCGGTGCGCGACAAATCGCCGCAGCAGCGCGGCGGGCACCGCTCCGGCAAGCGGCTCGGGCCCGGCGGTCCGACGCGCGACCAGCTCTACAACGAGGCCAAGCAGCGCAATATCCACGGCCGGTCCACGATGACGAAGAAGGAACTGGCGAAGGCGCTGGGCCGGGACTGACCCCGCCCCGATGAACCAGCGCCCGATCGAGGATTACGCCCTGCTCGGCGACCTGCACACCGCGGCGCTGGTGTCGCGGGAAGGGTCGATCGACTGGCTGTGCCTTCCCCGGTTCGATTCCCCCGCGTGTTTCGCCGCCCTTCTGCACGACGAGCGCGCGGGGGCATGGCGGCTCGGGCCCGCGGACGGCGGACCGGCGACTCGCCGAGGTTACGTCGGCGAGTCCCTCGTCCTGGCCAGCGAATGGGAGTCGGCCGAGGGTGCCGTCCGCGTGCTCGACTTCATGCCGCCCCGGGATGGGGCCGCGGACGTCGTCCGGATCGTGGAAGGCCTTCGCGGCCGGGTCGCGATGCGGACGTGCTTGCGGCCTCGGTTCGACTACGGGTCGGTCCGGCCGTGGGTCCGCCACGTCGACGGCCGATTCGACGCGGTCGCGGGTCCGGACGCGGTTCGGCTGACCACGCCGGTCGAAGTGTCCGCCGAGGGCGTCGCCGAGTTCACCGTCGCCGACGGCGAGCGCGTGCCGTTCGTGCTGACGTACCACGCGTCGTACGAGGAACGTCCCGATCCGGCAGACGCCGAGAAAGCCCTCGCGCACACCGAACGCTTCTGGGCGGACTGGATCAGCCGCTGCCAGTACGACGGCCGGTGGCCCGCCGCGGTACGCCGCGCGCTGATCACGTTGAAAGCGCTGACCTACGAGCCGACCGGCGGCATTCTCGCCGCGCCGACGACGTCGCTGCCGGAGAAACTCGGCGGCGAACGCAACTGGGACTACCGCTACTGCTGGCTGCGCGACGCCACCTTCACCCTGCAGGCCCTCGTGGGCACCGGCTATCCCGACGAGGCACGGGCGTGGCGCGAATGGCTGGTCCGCGCGGCGGCCGGAGATCCGGCCGAACTCCAGGTCCTTTATGGACTCGACGGTTCCCGCCGGGTTCCGGAGTCCACTCTGGACTGGCTGGACGGGTACGAGAATTCGACCCCGGTGCGGATCGGGAACGCCGCGGCGGGACAGGTCCAGCTCGACGTGTGGGGCGAGGCGCTCGACGGCCTGCACCTGGTCCGCGAAGCCGGACTGCCGGTGACACATCCGGCGTGGGACCTGCAGCGCGGGCTGCTCGATTTCCTCGAAGGCCATTGGGAAGAGCCCGATCGCAGCCTTTGGGAAGTACGCGGCGAACCGCGACATTTCGTGCATTCCAAGGTAATGGCGTGGGCTGGCGTCGACCGCGCCGTCCGAACGGTGGAACGCCATCGGCTCGACGGACCGGTCGACCGCTGGCGCGCACTGCGCGAACACATTCACGAGGAAGTCTGCCGCGAGGGTTTCGACGCCGAGCGCAACACTTTCACCCAGTTCTACGGCTCCCACGGCCTTGATGCGGCGTTGCTGCTCATCCCCCGCGTCGGTTTCCTTCCCGGAACCGATTCCCGGGTGCGCGGTACCGTCGACGCGGTACGGAAAGAGCTGTCCCGAGACGGTTTTGTGCATCGGTACGACCCGGACGCCGACAACGGCCTCGGCGAATTGCGCGGCGGCGAAGGCGCGTTTCTGCCGTGCAGTTTCTGGCTCGCCGACGCCTTGCACGGCACCGGCCGCACTGACGAAGCCGTCGAGGTTTTCGAGCAGATGCTGGCTGTCCGCAACGATGTCGGGCTGCTGAGCGAGGAGTACGACATCAAGGCCGGACGGCAGCTCGGCAACATGCCGCAGGCCTTCAGCATGGTCGGGCTCGTCAACACCGCACGGCACCTCGACGGCGCGGAAACCACCACCAACGCCACCGGACGCCAGCAAGGGCTGCGACGCGACGTGTAACCCCGCCGAGGCCCGGGTAGCCGGGGAGAACTCAACGCACGGGAGGCTTGCCATGACCGAGACCGTCGGCGACTACCTGCTTTCGCGGCTGCGCGATTGGGGCGTGGAGCAGGTGTTCGCGTACCCCGGGGACGGGATCAACGGTCTCGTCGCGTCGTTCGGCAAGGCGGACAACCAGCCGCGCTTCGTGCAGGCCCGGCACGAGGAAATGGCCGCCTTCTCCGCGGTCGGCTACGCGAAGTTCAGCGGGGCCGTCGGCGTGTGCATGGCGACGTCCGGGCCGGGTGCGATCCATCTCCTGAACGGGCTCTACGACGCGAAACTCGACCACGTCCCGGTCGTCGCGATCGTCGGGCAGACCGCGCGCACCGCGATGGGCGGCAGCTACCAGCAGGAGGTCGAACTCCAGGCGCTGTACCGGGATGTGGCGAACGAATACTGCATCGAGGTGAACGTCGCCGAGCAGCTGCCCAACGCGCTCGACCGCGCGTTTCGCGTCGCGCAGGCGTCCCGCACGCCGACCGCGCTGATCATCCCGGCGGACCTGCAGGAAGAGCCCTACGAACCGCCGCAGCACGCGTTCAAGCAGATGCCGTCGAGCCCGCCCGGGACCGCGTGGCCGAATCCGGTGCCGCCCGAACCCGCTCTCAGCGAGGCCGCCGACGTGCTCAACGCCGGGGAGAAGGTCGCGATCCTCGTCGGGCAGGGCGCTCGCCGCGCGGCCGAAGAGGTGCGCGAGGTCGCGGACCTCACCGGGGCCGGAGTGGCGAAAGCGTTGCTGGGCAAGGACGTTCTCGCCGACGATCTGCCCTATGTGACCGGTGCGATCGGACTGCTCGGCACGCGGCCGAGCTACGAGATGATGCGCGACTGCGACACGCTGCTGATCGTCGGGTCCAACTTCCCCTACAGCCAGTTCCTGCCGGAGTACGGCCAGGCGCGCGCGGTGCAGATCGACATCGACGGCCGGTTCATCGGCATGCGTTACCCGACCGAGGTCAACCTGGTCGGCGACGCCGCCGCGACCCTGCGCGCGCTGCTGCCGAAGCTGAACCGGACGGAAAACCGTTCGTGGCGCGAGAAAATCGAGAAGAACGTCGCGGACTGGTGGACCACCATGGACCAGCAGGCGGAGGTCGACGCGAAACCGGTCAACCCGATGCGGATCGTGCACGAACTGTCGAAGCAGATCCCGGGCAACGCGATGGTCACCGCCGATTCCGGCTCGTCGACCAACTGGTACGCGCGCAATCTCCGGATCCACGACGGCATCCGCGCCACGCTGTCCGGCACCCTCGCGACGATGGGCCCCGGCGTGCCGTACGCGATCGGGGCCAAGTTCGCGCATCCCAACCGCCCGGCGATCGCGCTGGTCGGCGACGGCGCGATGCAGATGAACGGCTTGGCCGAGCTGATCACCATCGCGCGGTACCAGGGGTTGTGGACGGATCCGCGGTGCATCATCTGCGTGTTCCACAACAATGACCTCAACCAGGTCACGTGGGAGCTGCGCGCGATGGGCGGCGCGCCGAAGTTCGAGGAATCGCAGTCGCTGCCGGACGTCGACTACGCCGGTTTCGCGCGCAGCGTCGGCCTCGAAGGGATCAACGTCGAGGACCCGGGCGATCTCGCTTCGGCCTGGCGGACCGCGTTCGCCGCGGACCGGCCGACGGTGCTGGACGTGCGGTGCGACGCCGAGGTCCCGCCGATTCCGCCGCACGCGACGTTCGAGCAGATGAAATCCGTGACCGAGTCGGTTTTGAAGGGCGATCCGGAAGCGTTCCACCTGATGTTCCAGGGCGCGAAGACGAAGCTGCAGGAATTCCTGCCCGGGCGGTCGCGGTGACGATCGCCGCCCCGCACATCGAACGGATCGACGCGCGCGCCTACCGGGTGCCGACCCCCACGCCGGAGGCCGACGGCACGCTCGCCTGGGATTCCACGACGCTCGTCGTGGCCCGGGTGCGCGCCGGCGGCACCGACGGACTCGGCTGGACGTACGCCGATTTCTCCTGCGCCCCGCTGATCGAAGGCAAACTGGCGTCCGCGATCACCGGAATGCCGGTCTTGGATCCGCCCGCGTGCTGGACCGCGATGCAGCACGCGATCCGGAACCTCGGCCGCGCCGGTTTGGTCTCTTGTGCACTGTCCGCTGTGGACATCGCGATCTGGGACGCCGCCGCGCGGCTGCTCGACGTTCCGCTGAGCCGCCTGCTCGGCCGGGTGCACGACGAGGTCGATGTCTATGGCAGCGGCGGATTCACCTCACAGGATGACGACGAACTGGCCGCACAGCTGGAATACTGGGTACGGAAGCAGCACATTCCGCGCGTGAAAATCAAAATCGGCGAGGCGTGGGGGTCCGCGGTCGCCCGCGACATCGGCCGCGTCCGCTTGGCGCGCGAGACAATCGGGGACGACGCCGCGCTGTACGTCGACGCGAACGGCGGCTACTCGGTCGGCCGGGCGCGGCGCATCGCCGACACGTTGCGCGAGTTCGGCGTGACCTGGTTCGAGGAGCCGGTGTCCAGCGACGATCTCCCCGGCCTCGCGCAGCTGCGCACCCCAGACGGCCCGGACATCGCGGCCGGTGAGTACGGCTACGACCTGCCCTACTTCGCCCGGATGCTGCCCGCGGTCGACTGCCTCCAGATCGACGTGACGCGGTGCGGCGGCTACACGGAATGGCGTCGCGTCGCCGCGTTGGCCGCCGCCGCGAATCGCGAGATTTCCGCGCACTGCGCGCCGAATCTGTCCGCACACGCCGCTGCGGCGACCCCGAATTTCCGGCACATCGAATGGTTCGCCGACCACGACCGGATCGAACGAGAACTCTTCTACGGCGGCCTGGACCCCAGCGGCGGCCGGGTAGCCCCGTCGATGTCGGTCGCCGGGCACGGGTTGCGCCTGCACACCGACGCCGCCGCCGAGTACGCGGTCAAGGAGACCCGATGAGCACCGCCGAACTCCCCAACCCCGCCGTCCGCGTGCCCGAACCCGCCGACATCGACACCAACGCACTTGCCACCGCCCTCCGCAACCGCATCGAAATCCGCTTCGACAACGGAAGCCCCGCCACCAACTTCCGCCGTGGAGCCGCGTCACGTTCACCCGACCACGCCGCCGTCGTCCGCGTGCCGAAGCCCGCCGAGATCGACACCGACGCACTCGCCACCGCCCTCCGCAACCGCATCGAAGAAGAAGTCCGCTTCGACGACGGGACCTACGCCAACTTCCGCCAAGTAGTCGTGCCACGCTCACCCGCCGCCGAGTACGCGGTCAAGGAGGGCCGATGAGCACCGCCGAACTCCCCAACCCCGTCGTCCGCGTGCCCGAACCCGCCGACATCGACACCCAAGCCCTCGCCACCGCCCTCCGCGAACGCATCAAAGGCGAAGTCCGCTTCGACAACGGAAGCCGCGCCGCCTACTCCACCGACGCCTCCAACTTCCGCCAGGTGCCCCTCGGCGTCGTCGTGCCGCGCTCCCCCAACGACGCTGTCGAAGCGCTGGCCGTGGCGAGGGAGTTCGGCGCGCCCGTGCTCTCGCGCGGCGGCGGGACCAGCCTCGCCGGCCAGTGCACCAATACCGCTGTCGTGCTCGACTGGTCCAAGTACTGCTCCGAGCTGGAATCCGTCGACACCGAGCGCCGCACCTGCATCGTGCAGCCGGGCATCGTCCTGGACGATCTCAACCGGCAGCTCGCCGACACCAAGCTCCGCTTCGGGCCCGAGCCCGCCACGCACATGAACTGCACCCTCGGCGGCATGATCGGCAACAACTCCTGCGGCGCGACCGCCCAGCGCACCGGCAAGGTCGTGGACAACGTCGTCCGCCTGGAAGTGCTGCTCGCCGACGGAACCCGGTTCTGGTGCGGCAAAACGAGCGATGACGCGTACGCCGAGATCGAGCACCACGGCGACCGGCGTGCCGCGATCTACCGGCAGTTGCGCCGCCTGCGCGACGAGTACGCCGACGAGATCCGCCGCCGCTTCCCGGACATCCCGCGCCGCGTGTCCGGCTACAACCTCGACTCGCTGCTGCCCGAACACGAATTCGACGTCGCCGGACTTCTGGTCGGCAGCGAATCGACGCTGGTCACCGTCCTGCGCGCGGAGCTGAAGCTGGTGCCGGTGCTGCCCGAGCGCGCGCTCGTCGTCCTCGGCTACCCGGACATCGCGACCGCCGCCGACGCGGTGCCGGACATCCTGCCGCACGAACCGATCGCGCTCGAAGGCGTCGACCACCGGCTCCTCTACGACGAACGGCTGAAGCACCTCAACGAAAAGGCGCGCGAAGAGCTGCCGCGCGGCCGGGCGTTCCTGATGGTCCAGTTCGGCGCGAAGACGCTCGAGGAGGCCGACAAACAAGCTCGCGGGCTGCTTGATTCCATCGAGGGCACCGAGGTCGCATTCCTCGACGACCCGGCGAAGGAAGCCGAACTCTGGCAGGTCCGCGAGGCCGGGCTGGGCGCGACCGCGCACGTCCCCGGCGAGGCAGACACCTTCGAGGGCTGGGAAGATTCCGCGGTAGCGCCGGAAAAACTCGGCGCCTACCTCCGTCGGCTCGACGCGCTGTACGCCGAATTCGGCTACGCCGACGAAACCGGCCCGAGCCTCTACGGCCACTTCGGACAGGGCTGCGTGCACACACGGATCCCGTTCGACCTCTACACCGCTTCGGGCGTCGCGACCTACCGCCGGTTCATGGAACGGGCCGCCGACCTGGTCGCGGAGTTCGGCGGCTCGTTCTCCGGCGAGCACGGCGACGGGCAGAGCCGCGGCGAACTGCTGCCGCGCATGTTCGGCAACGACCTGGTCAGCGCGTTCGGCCAGCTCAAGGCGATCTTCGACCCGGGCGACCGGATGAACCCCGGCAAGGTCGTCGCGCCGTACTCGCTGGACCAGAACCTGCGGCTCGGCGGCTCGTGGTCCCCCGCCGAGCCGCAGGACCTCTACTTCCGCTTCCCGGACGACGGCGGCTCGTTCTCCCAGGCCGCCAACCGGTGCGTCGGCGTCGGCCGCTGCCGTCAGTCCACTCCGGACAGCGGCGACGTGATGTGCCCGTCGTACCAGGCCACCGGCGAGGAGGAGCACTCCACGCGCGGCCGCGCCCGGCTGCTGTTCGAAATGCTCAACGGGCACCACGACGGCCCGATCTCCGACGGCTGGCGCTCCACTGAGGTCCGCGACGCGCTCGACCTGTGTCTTTCCTGCAAGGGCTGCAAATCCGACTGCCCGGCCGACGTGGACATGGCCACCTACAAGGCCGAATTCCTCGCCCACCACTACCAAGGCCGTCCCTGGAAACGACCGCGATCGGACTACACGATGGGCTGGCTGCCGCTCGTCGCCCGGCTCGTCGGGAAAACGCACACCGCGCGATTGGTGAACCTGCTGAGCAAAACCCGGTTCGCGACGCGGGCCGCCGGGGTCGAGGACCGCGAAATCCCCCGCTTCGCCCCGAAAACGCTGCCGCGCTGGTTCGCCCGGCATCAACCCACCGGCACCGGCGCGCGCGGCACCGTGATGCTCTGGCCGGACACCTTCACCTCGTACTTCCACCCCCACGTCGCCGAGGATGCGGTGCGGGTGCTGGAGGACGCGGGCTGGCGGGTGACGCTGCCGGAACCGTCCGCGTGCTGCGGTCTCACCTGGATTTCCACCGGCCAGCTGGGAATCGCGAAGCGGGTGCTGACCCGCACCGTCCGCATGCTGGCCCCGCATCTCCGAGACGGCGGGCTGATGCTCGGCCTGGAACCCAGCTGCACCGCGGTGTTCCGCTCCGACGCGGCCGAGCTCTTCCCCGGCGACCAGGACGTCCGGCGGCTGCGGGACCAGACCGTGACGCTCGCGGAGCTGCTGACCCAGCACTCCCCCGGGTATCGGCCGCCGCAGATCCCCGGGCACGCGCTGGCTCAGGTGCACTGCCATCAGCACGCGGTGCTGGGCTGGGACGCGGATCGGAAGCTGCTCGAAGCGGCCGGGGTGGACGTCGAACGGCTGGATTCGGGATGCTGCGGACTCGCGGGGAACTTCGGATTCGAGCGGGGCCATCTGGAAGTCAGCAAGGCTTGCGCGGAACGAGTCCTGCTGCCCCGCGTTCGCGAGGCAGACCGGCGGACGGCGGTGCTGGCCGACGGCTTCAGCTGCCGCACCCAGCTGCACGAACTGGACAGCGGGGGCCGCGAGGGCATCCACCTCGCCGAGTTGCTGGCCGCCGGACTCGCCTCGGAAGGCCGCTAACGGTACGTGAGGGGAACCCTGAGGGAATCTGGACGACCGGCTCGCGCCACTGGCCCCGCATCATCTCCTCGACCCG